>JAEZHS010000528.1 GCA_023436825.1 Pseudomonadota bacterium
GCATGAACCCGATCAGACCATGCCCAGCGCGTGCTTGTAGGTGTCTAGCAGCGTCTCCTGCTCGGCCCGGTCGGCGGCGTCCATCGAGCGCAGCGAAACGATCTTCCGCATGGTCTTGACGTCGTAGCCGACGCCCTTGGCCTCGCTGTAGACGTCCTTGATGTCGCTGCCGATCGCCTTGCGCTCCTCCTCGAGCTTCTCGATGCGCTCCACGAAGCTCTTCAGGCGGTCAGCCGAGATCGGTCCGGCCTTGGTCCTCTTCGAAACGGCGCTGCCATCGGGCATGTCCAACACTCCTTGATCGCGTCGGCCGGACCATAGGAGCGCAGGGCCTCCCGGCTCAATGACACTTCTGCGCTGAATGATGGGGATAACGGGGAGTGCTGGGGGCGCGCCGCTCCAGTGGCGCGTCAGGCTCATGCTCTTCCGGACCGCGCGCATCCTGCGCGCTCATGATTCATGAGCGAGCTGGAAGCCCGCGGTCCGGAAGAACATGACGCGCCACCGGCGTGGCGCGTCCCCGGCATCACCCGTGCTTGTGCGCCTTGTCGAAGGCCTTCTTCTGGTCGCCGGAAGCTTCCTTCTGGTGCTTGGCCTTCCATTCGTCGTACGGCATGCCGTAGACGATCTCACGCGCCTTGGGATCGGGGATCTCGATGCCCTGCTTGCCCGCCTCCTCGCGGTACCAGCGCGACAGGCAGTTGCGGCAGAAGCCGGCCAGATTCATCAGGTCGATGTTCTGCACGTCGGTGCGCTCCTGCAGGTGCGCGACCAGCCGGCGGAAGGCGGCGGCTTCGAGTTCGGTGCGGGTCTTGTCGTCCATGGCGGTCTCCTGCGGAACGCAGACGGGAATGTGCCCAGGATATGGGCTCGCCCCGCACTATAGTCCAGCAGTGGCCCCCGACACGACCGTCGACGCGACAGGGCCCTGGATGGCGCTCAGCGCCCGCGCGGCGTCTCGGCGAGATGCTGCGTCGGCTCATCGGCGCAATGCCTGACGACCTTTACCGCCCGGTTGCCCGCTCCAGCCTGCAGGTCGACCACGGCGCTGCCGTCGAACGACGGCGCTTGGCCGCGCGGCTCCTGGACGAGGTCGAACTTGAGCTCCAGCCGGCGCCCCGCCTGCAGCCTGTCGAGAAACGCGTCCGACAGCAGCGGCATCAGGCCGTCGGCGGTATCGGCCACGACGACGAAATCGTCCGCAAACAGCAGCTCGGCGGGCTGGCTCACGCCGTCGACGACCAGTTCGACGCGCGGATCGTCCTTCAGCGCTGCCGCTGCTGCTTTCGGCGCGAGCGGCCCATTGCCCGACAGGTAGAGGCGAAGCTGGAGGCCACGACGGTCCGGCCCCTGCTCGCAGGACAGTACGACGGTATCGACGTTGAGATCGGTGCTCACGGGTTCGGCCACCGCATAGCTGGGGTTCTGCACGTCCGCCTCCAGAGCCCAGCCTGCCGAACCCACCGAACCGGCTGAGCCTGCCATGGCAGGAACCGCGACGCAGATCAGGCCGGCGACGAGCGTAATGGAACGGAAATGAGCCATGGTGCACCGGTTGCCGATGAGACGGGAGATCGTAACGCCGCCCGCCAACGAGAGTTGCTGTACGCCCTGTTGGTGTCTTGCCCGTATCGTGGGCCGTGAGAATTGTGTCGTCTGTGTCGTTCCGCACGGAGCCTATGGCTCAGGGCTGGCGTGACCACGCTACCGGTTGCGTCACGCCGTCGAGGATGACGGTGCGGAAGCCGACACCGTAGGCGGCGTCGATGACGGCCGGCCGCAGAGCCTCGTCCGGCGGCCCGTCGGCCGCAACCCTGCCATTCGCCAGAACAATGACGCGATCGGCAAATCGGGCAGCCAGCCCGAGATCGTGCAGGCTCACCACCACACAGCCGCCGCGCGCGGCCTCGGCACGCAGCACGGCCATGGCGTCGAGCGAATAGGCCGGGTCGAGGCTCGCCACCGGCTCGTCGGCCAGCAGGATGTCGGCCTCGGTGGCGAGTGCGCGGGCCAGCATCATGCGTGCGCGCTCGCCCTGCGACAGCGAATCGATAGTGCGATCGGCGAACGCCAGGCCGTCGACCCGTTGCAGAGCGCGCTCGACGGCCTCGACATCCGACGCGGCCAGGGGCCGCTCGAGGTTGGCGCCGTGCGGCAGCCGCCCCAGGGCAACGAGATCGCGGCCGAGCAGCGGCCAGTAGGCCGAAGCCCCTTGCGGCAGATAGGCGATGCGCCGGGCGCGAACGGCGGCGGCAAGCCCGGCGATCGGCTTGCCGTCGAGCTCGACCCGGCCCGCCGCCGGCCTGTCGAGTCCCGCGAGTTGGCGCAGCAAGGTCGTCTTGCCCGCTCCGTTCGGGCCGACGATCGCCGTGACCTGATCGGCGGCAAAGACGATGTCGATGGCCTCGAGGACGGTGCGTGTCCCTCTTCGGCAGGTGAGCACGCGAGCGGCGAGCGTGCTCATGCCGCCAACCATGCCGAGCGCGCACGGCGCACCACGTAGACCAGGAACGGCGCGCCGACCAGCGAGGTGAACACACCGAGCTGCAATTCGAAGGCAGTCGGCAGCAGGCGAACCAGGATGTCCGCGCCCAGAACCAGCGCCGCTCCCGCCAGCATGGACGGCACCAGGGTGGCGCCCGGCTTGTAGCCGACCCGGGCGCGTACGAGATGCGGGGCCACCAGACCGACGAAGCCGATCACACCCGCCACCGACGTCGCCGCGCCGACCATCAGGCCTACTCCAAGGGTCAGCCGCAGACCGAGCCGGCCGGTGTCGACGCCCAGGCTGCGTGCGGCGTCCTCGCCCAGCGACAGTGCGTCCAGCCAGCGCCCGGCGCCCAGCACCAGCAGCGCGCCCGCGACCATGAACGGCGTCGAGATCGCGAGGTAGCGCAGGTCGCGATCGGTGATCGAGCCTGCGAGCCACAGCGAGATCTCCTGATAGGCGAACGGATTGGGCGACGAGGCCAGTACCAGCGCGATCAATGCCGCAGCGATGGCATTGATCGCCACGCCCATCAGCAGCAGCGACACCGTGCCGGTGCCCGCACGCACCGCGGTCATCAGCAGTGCGACCGCGATTGCCGCACCTGCGATGCCGGCCAGCGGCAGGGCCAGAGTGAAGGCGGCCGCCAACCCGCTGTAGAAGGCGCAGACTGCGGCGAAGCTCGCACAGGCCGATACGCCGATCACGCCGGGCTCGGCCAGCGGATTGCGCAGCCAGCCCTGCAGGATGGCCCCGCTCAGGCCGAGCACGCCGCCGATCAGCAGGCCGAGCGTGGCGCGCGGCACGCGCAGCTCCCAGACGATCGCCCAGCCGACCCCGTTGCCCAGGCGCCAGGGCCACAGCACCGGCCCGACGGCGAGCGAGATCAGGTAGAGCACCAGCACGAGCGCAACCAGCCAGCGATTCATCGCTGCGCCTCGCGCAACAGCCTCAAGGCCTCGACATTCTCCGGCCCGGCGCAGACCGTGTACTTCAGCGGGATCGACACCAGCCGCGTGCTGCCCGCCAGCGCCAGCAGCGCATTATGGTCGACGAATTCCGTGGCCCGCGCCGGCTTCGCATTGGCGTTGCCGTCCAGCACCAGCAGGTCGGGCCGACCCGCCAGAACCGATTCGAGCGGCAGAGGGCCATAGGCCGGAATGCCGAGCTCGGCCGCGAGATTGCGATAGCCCGACAGGTGCAGCAGCTCGTCCATCAGGCTGCCCTTCCCGGCCGTGCCGCGATTGGCCTGCAGCACGGCGGCGAGCGCCGTCGGCGGTCCCGGTCGACCGAGCCGCTGGCGCTGCTCCTGCATGTCGGCGATGATCACGCGGCCTTCGGCCTCGCGGCCGAGGGC
>JAEZHS010000557.1 GCA_023436825.1 Pseudomonadota bacterium
GTCTTAGAACAGCCTCACTGTCATCCCGAGCGTAGCGAGGGACCTTTCCTGGGGCCTGAAAGGCCCCTCGCTTCGGTAAGCGCGGGGTAACCCTCGCGCCGGGTGACAACATTCGGTTACCCGACCGGCGGGACGTCCAGCCTGACCACAACCCCCTCGAGCGCCTTCGACGGCGCCGGATAGCGCTTCATCACCAGCGGATCGTGGCCCGGGATGATGTGCTGCGGCGACGCCGCCAGTGACCGCAGCTTGTCGTAGCCCTCGATCGTGTCGCCGACATGGAAGGTCGTCGGGAAGGCGCGGCCGGTCTCCATGTGCTCGTAGTAGTGGCTGCAGTCGGAGGCCAGCACCAGCCAGCCGCGTTCGGTGGCCACGCGCACGCACTGCAGGCCCATCGTATGCCCGCCGATGTGATGCACGCTGATCCCGGGCGCCAGCTCGGCCGAACCGGCATGGAAGCGCACGCGAGCGCCGAACACCAGCCGCACCATGCCGACGACGTCCTCGACCTCGTAGCCGTGGTTGAACCGGCCGTGGCGCATGTAGCGGCCGGTGGCGAAGTTCATTTCCAGGTCCTGCAGATGGAACTCGGCCGCGGGAAAGTCGAAGAACGTGCCGACATGGTCGTAGTGCATGTGGGTGATGACGACGTCCTTCACCGCCTTGGCATTGACGCCCATCAGCGCCAGCCCTTCGGTCGGGGTGCGCAGGAAAGTGCGCTTGCGCTTCTTCGCCATCGCCTCGGTGAAGCCGGTATCGACCACGACGGTGCGGTTGGCGTTGCGCACCAGCCACACGAAATAGTCCATCGGCATGGGCGCATCGTGCGGATCGCCGCCGATGAAATGCGAGGCGCGCATGGCATCGCGCGTGGCGTATCGGATGGCGAAGACTTCGTAGGTTTCCATGATCCCGATGCCAATTCTTGCTTGAAACCCAGTCTTCCGGCGGACATCGTCGGCAACAAGCAAAAACGCCGCGCAAGACCGCGGACCGATGGGAGGAACGACAATGCTCACGCGACGCCGGGGCCTGTTGGGGTCCTTTGCCATGACGGCTGCCTGGCCGGCGGCCGGCCGGGCCCAAACGGCCTATCCCAGCAAGCCGATCCGCATTGTCCACGGCTACGGGCCGGGATCGAACCCCGACATCATCGCCCGCGTGATCTCGCCCAGCCTGACCAGCACGCTGGGCCAGAGCGTGATCGTCGAGCCCAAGCCCGGCGCCGGCGAGCGCATCGCGGCGCAGTACCTCACCACCCAGCCGCCCGACGGCTACACGCTCTATCTCATCACCGGCGGGGCCAACGTCATCAGCGCGACCGATCCACAGGTGACCTTCAGCACGCTGAATGACTTCTCCTACATTTCGACCATCACGCTGTTTCCCTTCGCGTTGTTCGTCGCGGCGAACGCGCCCTACAAGACGCTGAAGGATTTCATCGCCACGGCCCGCGAGCGGCCCGGCAAGCTCAACTACGGCCATGCCGGCACCGGCAACACGCTGCACCTCGCCGTCGAGCTCCTGAAGTCGCGCACCGGCATCCAGATCGAGCCGGTCGCCTACAAGGACCAAGCGCAGCTCATCAGCGACGTGATCGTGGGCCGCATCGAGGCCTCGATCAGCACCTTCACCAACTTCCACGGCGCGTTGAGCTCCGGCCAGGCGCGGGCGCTCTGCGTCACCTCGGAGGGGCGCTGGCCGCTCAATCGCGACGTCCGGTCGGTGGCCGAGGACGTGCCGGGCTACGAGGTCGTGTCGTGGCTGGGTCTTGCCGCGCCCGCCGGCCTGCCGGCCGACATCGCGAGCAGGCTTTCGGACGCGGTGAAGGTCGCCGTCGCCCTGCCCGAGCTGCAGGCCCGACTGCGCGACATGGGCAACGAGGCCCGCGCCAGCACGCCCGAGCAATTCCGGGCGCGCGTGGTCGCCGACTACGACAAATGGAAGCCGCTGGCGAAGATCGTGTATCCGTGATCTGCGCGCCCCAGCGCTACCCGATCGTCATCAGGCTGGCGTTGCCGCCGGCCGCCGCCGTGTTGACGCTGAGCGAGACTTCGTTGCCCAGGAATTCCAGCGGATAGGGCTCGACATAGACCGGCACGATCGGCCCGTCGCGCGCGGCCAGGCGTTGGTTCAGCGCTAAAAGCTCGTCGGCGGTGCCGGCGAACAGCGCCGCGGCGATGCGAGCATCGGCCGGATCTTCCGTCACCTGGTTGCCGCTCGCCTTCACGAGATCGACCTGCACCGCCTTCTTCGCCGAGTCATGGGCGACGCAGAGGATCGTGCCCTTGGGCCGGTGGCCGTAGCTGTTGCGTTCGCCGACCGGTCCTACCAGTTCGCCGCCCGGCGGCGTGAGCAGAGGACGTTCCGCCAGCAGGCGATGGACATAGAGCGGCCCGCCCGCCTTGGGGCCGGTGCCCGACAGGCCATGGCCGCCGAACGGCTGCACGCCGACCACGGCGCCGATCATGTTGCGATTGACGTACTGGTTGCCGGCGGCACTGGCCGCCGTGGCGCGCTCGATCGTCTCGTCGATGCGGCTGTGTACGCCGAAGGTCAGGCCGAAGCCGGTGGCGTTCACCGCCCGGACCACCGCCTCCATGCCCTCGCGCCGGTAGCGCAGCACGTGCAGCACCGGCCCGAACACCTCGCCCGGCAGGTCGGCGACCGAATCGATCTCGATCAGCGTCGGCGGCACGAAGGTGCCCTGCTGCGTCTCTCCCGGCAGCGCCACCTGGTGCACGGCGTGACCCGCCGCGCGCATGCGCTCGATATGCGCGTCGAGGCCCTTCTGCGCGCCAGCCGAGATCACCGGCCCGACATCGACCGAGAGCCGATCGGGATTGCCGAGGCCGAGCTCGGCCATCGCCCCCTTGAGCATGGGCACGACCCGGTCGGCGATGTCGTCCTGCAGGCAGAGCACGCGCAAGGCCGAGCAGCGCTGGCCCGCCGAATCGAAAGCCGAGGTCAGCGCATCGAGCACGAGCTGCTCGGGCAAGGCCGACGAATCGGCGACCATCGCATTCTGCCCACCGGTCTCGGCGATCAGCACCGGTGGCCGGCCGTCGCCATTGAGCCGACGGGCAAGCTCGCGGTTGATCGACTGCGCCACCTCGGTCGAACCGGTGAACACCACGCCGGCGACCGTCGGATTGGCGACCAGGCGGGCGCCGACCTTGCCGTCGCCGGGCAGCAGCTGCAGCGCCGTGCGCGGCACGCCTGCCTCGTGCAGCAGCGCCACGGCAAGCGAGGCGATCAGCGGCGTCTCCTCGGCCGGCTTGGCGATGACGGCATTTCCCGCCGCCAGCGCGCCCGCAATCTGGCCGGTGAAGATCGACAAGGGGAAGTTCCAAGGGCTGATGCAGGCGACCGCGCCCAGCGGCTTGTGCGTGTCGTTGGAAAAACCTTCGATGCAGTCCGCGTAGTAGCGCAGGAAGTCGACGGCCTCCCTCACCTCGCCCACGGCATTGCCGAAAGTCTTGCCGGCCTCGCGCACGATTGGCCCCAGCAGCGGTTCCAGCCGCGCCTCCATCAGGTCAGCGGCCTGCCGCAGGATCGCCGCACGCGCCGCGGGCGCCTCCTGCCACGGCCTTGCCTGCTGGCAGGCCGCGTCGACCAGTTCGGGCGTGGCCTCGACGACCGTGCCGACGACGTCGCGGCGATCGGCCGGATTTGCGATCGGCTGCGCCTCGCCGCTTCGTGGACCGTCGGCCAGCACCGGCACCGCGGCGATCGGCTGTCCTTCCTGCAAAATCTGCGCGAGCCCCGCCAGTACCTGCTCGTTGGCGAGATCGAGTCCCTGAGAGTTCTTGCGGGTGGCGCCGAAAAGGTCGCGCGGCAGCCTTATGCGTGGATGCGGCGCACCCACGGGCTGCAGCGCCAGCGCCCGCTCCACCGGGTCGCCGAGAAGCGTGTCGAGCGTCACCTCCGGATTGGCGATCTGGTTGACGAACGAGGTGTTGGCGCCGTTCTCCAGCAGGCGGCGCACAAGATAGGCCAGCAGCGTCTCGTGCGTGCCTACCGGGGCATAGATGCGGCACGGCCGGTTCAGCCTGTCGCGCCCGACGACCTCCTCGTACAGCGGCTCGCCCATGCCGTGCAGGCATTGAAACTCGTACTGGCCGGCATAAAAATTCCCGCCGGCCATGACGTGGATGGTAGCGAGCGTCAGCGCATTGTGCGTGGCGAACTGCGGAAACGCCGCATCGGGCGCGGCCAGCAACCGGCGCGCGCAGGCGAGGTACGACACGTCGGTGTGGATGCGCCGTGTGAACACCGGGTAGTCCGAAAGGCCATCGAGCTGGGCGCGCTTGATCTCGCCGTCCCAGTAGGCGCCCTTGACCAGCCGCACCATCAGCCGGCGGTGCGAGCGGCGCGCCAGGTCGATCAACCAGTCGATCGTGAACACCGCACGCTTCTGATAGGCCTGCACGACGAAGCCGATGCCGTTCCAGCCTTCGAGCTCGGGCTCGAAGCAAAGCCGCTCCAGCAGGTCGAGTGAGATCTCCAGCCGGTCGGCCTCCTCGGCATCGATGTTCAATCCGATGTCGTAGTGGCGCGCGAGCACCGCCAGCTCCTTCAGTCGCGGATAGAGCTCGCCCCGCACACGCTCGATCTGTGCGCGGCTGTAGCGCGGATGAAGCGCCGACAGCTTGATCGAGATGCCGGGCCCTTCGTAGATGCCCCGTCCCCGGGCGCCGCGGCCGATGGCATGGATCGCCCGTCGGTAGGCCTGCATGTAGGCGAAAGCCTGTTGGGCCGTTACCGCCGCCTCGCCCAGCATGTCGTAGGAGTGGCGGAAGCCTTCGGCCTCGCGATCGCGGCCGTTGTCGAGCGCCTCCTCGATGGTCTGGCCGGCGACGAACTGCTCGCCCATCAGGCGCATGGCGATGTTCACGCCCGTGCGGATCAGCGGCTCGCCGCCGCGTCCGATCAGGCGGACCAGCGCCGCCGACAGGCCCTGCTCGCTGCTGGTCGCCGTCAGCCGCCCGGTCAGCAGCAGGCCCCAGGTCGCGGCGTTCACGAACAGAGACGGGCTGTGGCCGAGATGGGCACGCCAGTCGCCGCCGCCTATCTTGTCGCGGATCAGAGCATCGCGCGTGTCGTCATCGGGGATGCGCAGCAGCGCCTCGGCCAGGCACATCAGCGCCACGCCCTCCTGGCTCGATAGAGCGTATTCGTGGATCAGCCCTTCGACGCCTCCTGATGGAGTCTTTTTCCTGAGCGCTTCGACCAGCCGCACCGCCAGAGCGCGCGCCCGCTGGGTGCGCGCCGGCGCGAGCTTCGCCTGCTCGATCAGCGGCGGCAGGCATTCGGGCTCGGGGCGACGCCACGCTGCGGTGATGGCCGCCCGCAGCGGGGTTTGCGGCTGGATCGATTGTGCAAAAGCGTGAAAAGGACCGGACATGTCGTTGATCCTCAGATGAGGTAACATGACCTGAAAGACAAGCACCCCCATTGGATCGCTTAGGGAGGGTGACGCCGATGACGCTTCTGTCGCGTGCCGCCGCCGCACTGTTGCTGATGGCCGCGTCCGCGTTTGCCCAGAGCTACCCCAACAAGCAGGTGCGCATCGTCGTGCCCTTCCCGGCCGGCGGCTCGGCCGACATCCTGTGCCGCCTGGTCGGCGAGAGGCTCTCGGCGGGCTGGGGACAGACGGTGATCATCGACAATCGCGCCGGCGCGGGCGGCAACGTCGGCGCCGAGATCGTCTATCGCGCCGAGCCTGAGGGCTACACCTTGCTGTGCAGCCCGCCGGGCCCGCTCTCCATCAACCACAACCTCTACAAGACGCTGCCCTACGACTGGACAAAGTTCGTGCCGGTCGGCGTTCTGGCGCTGGTGCCGAACGTCATCACGGCGCGCGCCGACCTGCCGGCCAACTCGCTTCAGGAGTTCATCGCCTATGCCAAGGCCAACCCCGGCAAGGCGACCTACGCCTCGCAGGGCAGCGGCTCGACCTCGCACCTGTCGGCCAGCAACCTTGCGACCCTGGCCGGCATCGAGCTGGTGCACGTGCCTTATAAAGGCGAGGGCCCGGCCCTGGTCGACATCAGCGCCGGCCGGGTCGACATCTTCATCGGCAACATCTCGGCGTCGTTGCGCTTCGAGAAGCAGAAGCAGGTGAAATTCCTGGGGCTGGCCAGCCGCACCCGCAGCCCCGTGGCGCCCGACGTGCCGACCACGGCCGAGCTCGGCCTGCCAGGCCTGGTGGCAAGCGCCTGGTTCGCCCTGGTGGCGCCGCCTGGGACGCCGGACGCCATTGCACATAAGGTAAGTGCCGACATGGCCGCAGCCCTGAAGCTGCCCGAGCTGCGGGCGCGGTTCCTGGAGCTCGGCGCCGAGCCGCAAGGTCGCACCCTGGCCGAGACCGCCGCCTTCATCAAGGACGAGGAAGCGCGCTGGCGCAGCGTCATCAAGTCGGCCAATGTAACGCTGGAGTGACAGGAGGTTCGCATGGACGTCCGACACGACGAAGGACTGAAAGAGCCGGTCTCGACCGGCATCTGGCCGGAGGAGTCCCTGGCCCGCGTGCCCTACTGGGTCTACCAGGACGAGGCCAACTACAGACGCGAGATGGAGCGCCTGTTCGAAGCCGCCACCTGGAACTTCGTCTGCCTGGAAGCGGACATCCCCAACAAGGGCGACTATCGCACCAATCATGTCGGCATCATGCCGGTGATCGCGGTGCGTGCGGCGGACGGCGGAATCAACTGCTTCGAGAACCGTTGCTCGCATCGCGGCGCGCTGATCGCCTTCGACGACGGCGGCAACGTCGGCAACCAGTTCCGCTGCGTCTATCACTCGTGGAGCTACGACCTCGCCGGCAACCTGCGCGGCATCGCCTTCGAGCGCGGCATCAACGGCCCTGATGGCATACCAAGGGGCGGCATGCCCAAGGATTTTTGCCGCGACGATTTCAGCCCGAGGAAGCTGCGCACCACGACGTTGGCGGGTCTGGTGTTCGCCACGCTGTCGCCCGACACGCCACCGATCGAGGAATACATCGGCGCCGAGGTGCTGGGCCGCCTGAAGCGCGTGCTCAACCGGCCGATCCGGGTGATGGGCCGCTTCGTGCAGCCGCTGCCCAACAACTGGAAGCTCTATGTCGAGAACGTGAAGGACACCTATCACGCCTCGATCCTGCACACCTTCCTCACGACCTTCCGCATCTCGCGCCTGACCCAGGGCGGCGGCGTGCTGGTCAGCCCCGACGGCGGCAACCATGCGAGCTACACCATCGCCATCCCCGAGGGCGCCAACGCCAATGCCTACAAGGAGCAGCAGATCCGCTCCGACCAGGACGGCCGCTTCGCGCTCGCCGATCCCAGCGTGCTCGATTCGGTCGAGGAGTTCGGCGATCACATCCAATTGCAGATCCTGTCGGTGTTCCCGGGCTTCATCCTGCAGCAGATCCACAATTGCCTGGCCGTGCGCCATGTCGTGCCGCGCGGCGTGGGCAGGATGGACCTGGTGTGGACCTACTTCGGCTTCGAAGACGACACGCCCGAGATGAACCGGCGGCGGCTGAAGCAGCAGAACCTGGTCGGCCCGGCCGGCTTCATCTCCATGGAGGACGGCTGCGTCGGCGGCTTCGTGCAGCGCGGCACCGCCGCGGCGGCCGACGAGGTGTCGGTGATCGAGATGGGCGGCAGCACCGCCGAAAGCCAGGCCACCCGCGCCACCGAAGCCTCGGTGCGCGGCTTCTGGAAGGCCTATAGGCGGCATATGGGTTACTAGAATCACTGCCTCCTCAGCGAAGCTGGGGAGGTGGCGCCGTCATACGGCGACGGAGGGGTCATGGGCATCAGCACTGTTGCTCATGACCCCTCCGTCCGCTTCGCGGACACCTCCCCATCGTCTAACGATGGGGAGGAAGGGAGGAAAATGGACATCGCCCGCCTCGTCGAACTCAACGCCATCTACGCGCGCGTCATCGACAACGAGCAGTTCGAGGAATGGCCAAAACTGTTCCACGATCCCTGCCTCTACAAGCTGACGACGGCAGAGAACGTGGCACGCGGCCTGGAGGGCGGGCTCATCTACGCCGATACGCGCGGCATGCTGGAGGACCGCGTCGCCTCCCTGCGCAAGGTCAACATCTACGAGCGCCAGCGCTATCGCCATATCGTCGGCTTGCCCGTGGTGCTGGGCCGGCAGAACGGCGCGGCCGAGGTCGAGACGCCGTTCCTGATCGTGCGCATCATGCGCGAAGGCGACATGGACGTGTTCGCCACCGGCTGCTACCGCGACAAGGTCAAGCCCGACGCCTCGGGCGCCCTGCGCTTTGCCGAGCGCGTGGTGATCTGCGACGGCCGCCGCTTCGACACGCTGGTCGCGCTTCCGTTCTGACCATGCCCTTGCTGGGGGCCACTGGA
>JAEZHS010000587.1 GCA_023436825.1 Pseudomonadota bacterium
GAGGGGTCATGAGCATGGGTACTGTTGCCCATGACCCCTCCGGCCCTTCGGGCCACCTCCCCAGCTTCGCTGGGGAGGAAGACCTACCCGCCGGCGACCCCAATCGCCTCTACATAAAGCGCGTACACCGACTGGCTCGCGGTCATGAACAGCCGGTTGCGCTTGCGTCCGCCGAAGCAGAGGTTGGCGCAGCGCTCGGGCAGCAGGATGCGGCCGATCAGCGTGCCGTCGGGCGCGAACACCGCGACGCCGTCCTCGCCTTCGCCGCCGGAGAAGCCCGCCCACACATTGCCGTCGGTATCGACGCGGATGCCATCGGCATAGCCCTTGCCGTCGAAGAACAGCCGGCCGTTGACCACCTTGTCGCCCTGCACGTCATAGACGCGCGTTGACCTCGGGCCATCCGGTGTGTCGACGACGTAAAGCTTCTTCTCGTCCGGCGAGAAGGCGAGCCCGTTCGGCCGCTCCATGTCGTCCACCGCGATGGTGAGCGCGCCGCCCTGGGGATCGAGGCGATAGACACGATAGGGCATCTCCTTGGGCGCCTTGTCGCCCAGGTAGTTGCCGCGGATGCCAGCGCCATTGTCGCTGAACCAGATCGAGCCGTCTGATTTCACGACCACGTCGTTGGGGCCGGTAAGCCGCGTGTTCTGGAAGGAGGAGGCGAGCACCGTGACCGTGCCGTCATGCTCGGTTCGGGTCAGCGTGCGGCTGCCGAGCTCGCAGGTGATCAGCCGGCCCTGACGGTCGCGCGTGTTGCCGTCCGGGTAGCCCGCCGGGTTACGCAAGGTGACGACCGCGCCGGTGATCTCGTCCCAGCGCAGCAGCGCGTCGTTGGGGATGTCCGAAAACAGCAGGTAGCGGCCGTCGCCGTAGTAGGCCGGCCCCTCGGTGAAGCGAAAGCCGGTGGCGATGCGTTCAATGGCAGCCATCGGTAGCACCAGGTGCCGAAAGCGCGGATCGAGGACGATGACGTCGGGATCGGGATAGCGAATGGGAGCCGAGGATTCCCAGCGCGACGGATTGGAGCTCACTTTGTTTCCTCTCATTCCAAAGCCGCAATGCGGACTGCGGACGCCGACGTCCGTTCGTCACCGTCGTATTGTACCCTGCACGGGTCAAGCAAAGGGGAAACGCCATGCCGATGCCGGCCGAAACCGAGACCACGAGTCCCAAGTATCTTCGCGACAAGTACGCCATCGCCGGCGTGGGCGAGACGACCTACACAAGAGGTTCGGGCATCACCACCCGGGCGCTCGGCACCTGGGCGGTGCGCAATGCCATCGAGGATTCGGGCCTGAAGCCGTCGGAGGTCGACGGCATGCTGAGCTACCAGTCGGGCGATTCGACCTTCTCGACCTTCATCGCCGGCGACCTCGGCCTCCGACTCAACTTCTACATGGACGTGTTCGGCGGCGGCTCCTCGACCGAGGCGCTGGTCGGCATGGCAATGGGCCTGATGGAAGCCGGCATGTGCAAGGCCGTGGTGATCTTCCGCGCCATGAATGGTTTCAGCCAGGTGCGCATCGGCGGCACCGGCGCGCGCGCCGCGGCGCCGGTGTCGGGCGACGCCCTGCACATGCGCGCCTATGGCTGGCAGAGCGCCGGCCAGATGTTCGCGCCTTCCTTCATGCGCCACATGTACGACTACGGTACGCGGCCCGAGCAGGTCGCCGCGGTCAAGGCGATCCACAGCGAACACGCCTCGAACAATCCGAAGGCCTTCTACAAGAAGCGCTTCACCGTTGATGAGGTGCTGTCGAGCCGCATCATCTGCAAGCCCCTGCACCTGCTCGACTGCTGCGTGGAGACCGACAACGGCACAGCCCTGGTCGTCACGAGCGCCGAGCGGGCCAAGGACTGCCGCCATCCGCGCACGCTGATTCGCGGCGTCGTCGGCCGGTGCAGCAAGCCGCGCACGGACATGCACTACCAGACCGGACCGATCTCGACCGTGGCCGGCCACTACGCCCGAGAGATCCTGTGGCCCAACTCCGGAGTCGGACCGGAGGACATCGACGTCACCGGCTCGTACGATGCCTTCACCTTCACCACGATGCTGCAGCTCGAGGACTACGGCTTCTGCAAGAAGGGCGAGGGCGGCGACTATGTCAGCAACGGCACCATTCGCCTCGGCGGCCGACGGCCCAACAACACCAGCGGCGGCCATCTCTGCGAAGGCTATACGCACGGCCTCAACATGGTGATCGAGAACGTGCGCCAGCTGCGCCACGATGCCGACGATTCCTGTCCGATCGGACCCGACGGCAAGCGCCAGCACACTTACGACTACCGCGAGGGCGGCTGCCGTCAGGTCAAGAACTGCGAGCTGTCGGCCAACCTGGGCTGGGCCAATCCCGGTACGGGCTCGGCCATGGTCATGCGGCGCGGCTGAAGGCCAAGAACGGAAACACGGGAGAGAACCATGGGAGTCCAGGCCACCTATCTCGGCATGTCGCTCGACATCAACGATCTCGATGTCGAGAACCTCGCCTTCTTCAAGCATTGCGCCGAACATTCATTCCATCTGCAGAGGTGCAGCGCCTGCGGGCTGTTGCGCTATCCGCCGACCACGGCCTGCCCGTGGTGCACCAGTCCGAAGTCGGGGTGGGTGCCGGTCGATGCCAAGGGCGCCGTGCATTCCTACACCGAGGTCCACCACGCCATTCAGCCTGCATTCAAGGCGCATACGCCTTATCTCATCCTGGTGGTCGATCTCGACACCCAGAAGGGCAAGCCCACGGAGCACGAGGCGCTGCGCGTGGTAGGCAATCTCACAACACCCGACGGCAAGCTGGCGCCGCCCGACGTCGTGCGCAAGGTCGGCATCGGCACGCGGGTCCGCATGGTCTTCGCCGACGCAGGTCCCGGCCTCGCCTTGCCGCAATGGACGATCGACGAGGGCGCCAGGCAGCCCGACAAGCCATGGCGTTACCCGCAGGAGTAGGGCAAGCTCGCGTCTCGAGGGGGATCACGCATGGCTGACAAGCCCAAGGACCGCCGTTCCATCGAGGCCCTGGCCAACCTGCTGCCGTGCGGCGTCATGGGCTTGTCGATCGCCCTTGCCGCCGCCGATGCGGCCGCGGCGACTACCGAGGCGCCGGCCGAGAGCAAGGCCGTCGCCGCGCGTCTGGAAGCGCTGCGCGGATCAGTGGCCGACGCCTGGAAAGAAGCGATGGAGAAATCCGAGCCCTATGTCGGCGTCGATCCCGAGACCAAGCTCGCCTGGTGGGGCAACGGCTGGCGCAACGGCGGTTGGCACAATGGCGGTTGGCATAATGGCGGCTGGCACAATGGTGGCTGGGGCAACGGCTGGCAC
>JAEZHS010000732.1 GCA_023436825.1 Pseudomonadota bacterium
CTGGCGACTCTGCAGGCCATGCACGCCGACTGGCCGTTCTTCCGCACCACGCTCTCCAACATGGACATGGTCCTGTCCAAGAGCGACATCGCCATCGCCTCGCGCTACGCCGAGCTGGTGACCGACGCCGCGCTCGGCGCCAGGATTTTCAGCCAGGTGCGGCAGGAGTGGCAGGCGTCCATCGATGCGGTGCTCTCGATCACGCGCCAGCAGGCGCTGCTGGAGACGAATCCGCTGCTGGCGCGCTCCATCCGCAACCGCTTTCCCTACATCGATCCGCTGAACCACGTGCAGATCGAATTGCTGCGCCGCCATCGCGCCGGCGACACCGCGCCCGAGGTCGTGCAGGGTATCCATCTCAGCATCAACGGCATCGCCGCCGGCCTGCGCAACAGCGGTTAGAGTTCAGTAGGAGGAGGAACGCACATGGACTTCACCAACAAGGTCGCGTTGGTCACCGGCGGCAGCAACGGCATCGGCCGCGCCACGGCGTTGGGCTTCGCCAGCCGCGGCGCCAAGGTCGTCATCGTCGATCGTGACGCGGCGGGCGGCGAGGCGACGGCCGGCATCGTGCGGCAGAAGGGTGGCGAGGCGCTGTTCGTGCAGGCCGACGTCACCGACGGCAAGTCCGTGCAGGCGTATGTGAAAAAGGCGGTCGACACCTACGGCCGCATCGACTGCTTCCACAACAATGCCGGCATCGAGGGCAAGGTCGCCAATATCGTCGACTACGACGAGTCGATGTTCGACTCGGTGATGTCGGTCAATGTCCGGGGCGTGTTCCTTGGCATGAAGTACGTGCTGAAGCAGATGCTCGCCCAGAAGAGCGGCGCCATCGTCAACACCGCCTCGACCGCGGGCCTGATGGGCTCGCCCGGCATGCCGGCCTACGTCGCCTCCAAGCACGCCGTGCTCGGCCTCACCAAGACCGCTTCGGGCGAGGTGGCGCGCCAGGGCATCCGCGTCAACGCCGTCTGCCCGGGCCCGATCGACACCCGCATGATCCACGATCTCGAGAAGCAGCTGAACCCGACCGACCCGGGCAGGGTCGAGGCGACCTACCAGGCCTCGATCCCGATCGGCCGCTACGGCACCGCCGAGGAGGTCGCCAACACCGTGCTGTTCCTCTGCTCCGACCTCGCTGGCAACATCACGGGCGCCCACTTCGTGGTCGATGGCGGCCGCACCTCAACGCCTGGCGCGGTGACGTCGATGAACAGGTGAACTGCTTCAGAGCAGGGACCGTACTCTGACGCCGTTCACCACCTTCTGCAGCAGCTCGCCGTTGGCCGGATCGCGGACGTCGAAGTTGCCGTGGATGACGTTGAGCTTGGCCTGCTCCCAGGCATCGCGCGTCACGCGGCCGTCCTCCATCATGGCTTCTGAGTGGAAGCGCATCTTGATCCAGGTTTCTTCCAGGGCGGCGAGGCTCTGGTTTGCGGGCCCGCGGGGGCGGAGCGATGCGTTGGTAAACATGACCTTCATCTGTGATTTGGGACGGGAGAACTCGACCACCGCGGCCAGCGACGCGGTGCAGGCGGCGGCACCGAGGATCCTTCGGCGGGTCGGCATGGCAATCGTCCTCGTCTTCAGCGAGCCACGAATTCGGGACGGCGGACCGGCATGAAATCGTAGGCTCGCGCCATTGCCTCTTCTGGTGTTTTCGCGGCGCCGCTGTCCCAGAAGAGCGCTTTGAGCCAAAGCGCCGCCTGCGTGTAGTGCCCTTGCGACAGGAGGTCCGGCCACATGCCGGCGCGCAGGAAGTGGGTCGTATTGGCGTCGAACTCCTGGTCACGGCCGTTGCCGGCATGGAGATAAAGACCGGCGTACTGGCCGAGGATGAGGAGCGGCGGCTGGTCTTCCGCGATCGTGGTCACGCCGGCGGCGGACCGTAGCGGCAGCACGGCCGAGGGATCCCGCGCGGCGAGCGCCATCGCCAGATGTTCCGGCAGGGCCTCACGCCGCAGGTGGAAATCCCGCGTAGCGTCCGCAGGATCCGCCTGCTCCCAGCTCTGCCACTCCGCCAGCAGCGCTCGCTTGAAGTCGCTTTCGGCGCCGTCGATGCCGCAGAGCCACTTGGCGACACCCAGGGTCCGGCGCCAGGCGTATAGGGCGTACCAGCCATCGTGCCAGTGATCCTGTTCCTCGTCGAACAAGCCGACAGCGGGTTCGCTCCGGCCCTCCATCCATTCGACCATGGCCTCCAACGCCGGCCGCACCCGGTCGCCCAACCCCAGGAGATAGGCGCTGACCAGGCTGTTGGTCCTGGTCGAGAGGTAGAGCGGTTGGCCCTTCGCCGGTATCTCGTCCGGCTCGAACTGCATCTCGTAGGCGAGATTGAAATCGAGCCAGAACTTGCGCTTGCGGACTGGATCGAATGTCGGCTGCATCTCCCACGCTCCCCTTGGGTCATATATTCACCCAGGAGACGCAGCCGGACGGCCGGGCGTTACAGCTAATTCGCCGTCATCCCGCCGTCGATCACCAGCTCGGTTCCCGTGACCCACGACGATTCGTCGGAGGCGAGGTAGAGGCAGCCGGCGGCGATGTCGTAGGGCGTGCCGAAGCGGCCGAGTGGGGTGGCCTCCATGCGCTTGCGCGCCACCTCGGGATTGGAATGGCCCGGCGCGGTCATCGGCGTGTCGACGAAGCCCGGGTGGACCGAGTTCACGCGAATCCTGTCGGGCGCGTACTGGATCGCCGCCGCCTTGGAGAAGATGCGCACTGCACCCTTGGAGGCATGGTAGGCGGCGTTCGCGTGGCTGCCGATGATGCCGCAGATCGACGAGATGTTGATGATCGAGCCGCCGCCCGCCCGCTGCATGGCGGGCACTGCGGCCTTGGTGCCGAGGAACACGCCGGTCGAGTTGATCTCCATGACCAGGTTCCAGTGCTCGAGCGTCTGGTCGGCGAGCCGCGGTCCCGCCGTGTGCCCGGTCTGGATGTTCTGCTTGGGATCGCGCCCCGAGATGCCGGCGATGTTGCACAGGATGTCGACACGGCCCCACGCCTTTTCGGCCTGATCGACGATCGCGCTCCACCGCCCTTCGTTCCGCACGTCCTGCTCCGCGAAGCTCGCGGTTCCGCCTGCCGACGCGATTTCCGTCTCGATCGACTTGCCCAGCGCCATGTTGCTGTCGGTCAGCAGAACGGACGCGCCATGCTGCGCAAACAGGCGCGCGGTTGCGGCACCGATGCCCGAGGCGCCGCCTGTGACGATCGCGACCTTGCCTAGGAGTCTTTTGCCCGGTTCCATGTTCGTCTCCTCGTTTCCTCTGTTAGTCTGGCCCATCTGCGAGGGTGTGACATATGAACGTGATTTCGAGGCCGCGTCACGACGTCGAGGACATAGCCGCTTACTGGCTGAAATCCTTCGGGGATGCCTTGCAGTCGGCCGATGCCGCTGATGCCGCCCGCCACTTCGCAAGCGACGGCCATTGGCGCGACGTGCTGGCGTTCACGTGGCGGATCGGAACCGAGACAGGCATAGCGGCGATCGAAGCCGCCCTGGCGCCGGAGCTCTCACGTACCAAGCCGCGCGGCTTCCATATTCCCGAGGGGCGGTCACAGGCGCGGGGCGTGAAGCGCGCCGGCACCGACTGCATCGA
>JAEZHS010000033.1 GCA_023436825.1 Pseudomonadota bacterium
GCCAGGAATTCCTCCGTCAGCCAGATGAAGTCCTCGGTCTCGACCTCGAGCTGGGCCAGCGGATCGGCGGCGTGGGCGTCGAAGCCCGCCGAGACGATGACGAGCTCCGGCGCGAAGCGGTTGAGCGCGGGCAGGATGCGCTCGGCCCAGGCGGCGCGGAACTCCTCGCTGCCGGCGCCGGCCGGCAGGGGCACGTTGATCACGTTGTTGGCGATGCCGTGCTCGCGCGGCGAGCCGGTGCCGGGATAGAGCGGAGACTGATGCGTCGAAGCGTAGAACAGGTTGCGGTCGGGCTCGACCACGGCCTGCGTGCCCTGGCCGTGATGGACGTCGAAGTCGAGAATGGCGACGCGCTCGATGCCGTAGCGGGCCTGGGCATGTCGCGCCGCCACCGCGACGTTGTTGAACAGGCAGAAGCCGCCGGGAATGGCCGGTGAGGCGTGGTGGCCGGGCGGCCGGACCGCCGCGAAGGCGGTCCGGGCCTGGCCCAGCATCACCGCATCGACGCAGGTCACGGCCGCACCCGCGGCGCGCTGCACGGCCTCGGCGCTGCCCTGGCTCATCACCGTGTCGCCGTCGATATGGACGTGCTCGCCGGGACCGGGACGGACGCCGAGGATGGCTTCGACGTAGTCCTGCGGATGCACCCGGGTCAGCTCCTCGAGCGAGGCGACGGGTGCCGGCACGCGCGCCAGCTCGGCGAAGGCCGGATCGTCGAGCGCCGCCAGCACGGCGCGCAGACGGTCGGGGCGCTCGGGATGGTAGGGACCGGTATCGTGCTCGAGGAAGGACGGATGGCTGACCAGGAGAGTCGTCATGACAGGCTCCTCTAGAATTTGGCCATCAGGCGGCCGCTGAAGAAATGCGCCGGGCCGCGGACCGCATTGTAGGCAGGGTTGCCGAGATACTGGTAGTCGGCCGTGACGAAAAGGCCCTTGGTGAGCTTCAGCGAGTAATATGCTTCGGCCACGAACTCGGATGCATAAGTGAGCGCTCCGTCGCCCGCGGTGAGGCCCAGGCCGCCGGCAGCGAGGTAGGCGGCATGGCTGGGCGAGACCGAGTTGATCGCGCCGCCGATGCCCACCGTGTCGCCGGGCCGGCCCCACAGGTCGCCCTTGATCGATACGCCGCCGGAGATGCTGCCGTCGATGTCGGTGAAAGCCAAAATCTCGCTGCGGCCGTCGTTCCAGCTGAAGCGGGCGAAGGCGCCGATCGAATCGGTGATCTCCTGGTCGATGCTGAAATAGAATCCGTACTTGGTTCGGGTTTGGCGCGTCAGCGGAATGGTGTCGTTGGCAGTGAGGCTGGGATTGGCGGCGGCGAGCGTGACGGCATCGGCGTAGGAGCCGGCGAAGGCGCTGGTCATCCAGACACCGAGCCGGGTGGTGCCGGCGCGGTCGAACGGCTTGTAGCGCATCTCGAGCTCGCCGACGTAGCCGTTGCGTGAGATCAGGGCGAGGTCATAGACGTTGGTGTCGGGCTGGTTGGCGACCAGGAAGTATCCGGCGCGCACTGCCCAGCTCGGCTGGTTGAACTCCGCCGTGATGCCCCAGCTGAAGCCGACACTGTCGGCCGGGTAGTCGAAGGCGCCGGCAGCCCACAGCGACCAGTTGAGGAAATCGACGCGCGGATCGTTGGCGTAGGCGTTGTTGTCGAACACGTCCTGCACGGCGAACTTGCCGGCTTGCACGGTGATACGCGACACGTCGCGTTCGCCCGAAAGCTGGCCCAGGTCGCTCTCGACCTTCTCGCGCTCGCCGCCCAGACCGAAGGTCTGCCGCAGGAACAGCCGCGACGTGTTGTAGCGCGGGTAGGGGAAGGCGCGCTGCGCCTCGCCGTTGGGAAAGCCGCCGGCGCCCGCGCTCAGCGCAACGCCGTAGCCCTGCAGCAGCTCGGGATTGTAGTACAGCTCGCCACCCTCCCACAGTCGCACCCCGAGGAAGCCCGACATCGCCCAGGTCTCGCGGCTCTGGCCGGCCGCCGGCAGGCTGTTGGTGCCGTCGTAGGGAGCGGTGATCGGTGGATAGCCCTGGTAGACGAACACGGTCTGGCCGTGCACTTCGAAGCTGCCTGGCCCGCGATCGCTGCGCTTTTCCTTCTCCTCGACCTCGCCGAAGCGGTAGTTGAGCCCGAAGCGGACGCGATGCAGGTCGTACTGCGTGTCGTAGCGCGCCGGCGCCGAGCCGAAGACGAAGCCCGTCAAGTTGAAGTTGGTGTAGAGATATTCCGCGCGCGCCGACCAGCGAGAGTCGAGCCGGTAGTCGATGCCGGCGCCTACCGTGTAGCCCAGGCGGACGTTGGAGGGGTTGGCGTCCTCGTTGCCGGTCGTGAGGTCGATGCGCGAATAGCGCGTGCTCATCCAGGCGATGCCGCCAGTGAGATAGGGCGTCCAGGCGCCGATGTCGTAGCCGACGCGCCCGCGCAGCGACGCCAGCCATTCGTATTCCTCGCTGGCATAGCCGGTCGGGGTGGCGCGGTAGGACAGGACCTTCGAGGCGTCCTCGTAGTTGGGAAACGAGAAGTCGGCCTCGATGCCCAGCATCAGGCGCGAGGGGAAGACGTACTCCCAGCCGGCCTGGACGCCGCCGAACAGCGCACCGTAGGGATTGGAGGCGCCTTGCGAGCTGATGCCGATCGGGTCGCTCAGCGTCGCATTGGCCGTGCCGAACATGTATCCGACATGGGCGCCGGCGTAGAAGGATCCGCCGCTGCGCCGGCCGTCATCGCTCTGCGCGCCGGCCGGCAATACGGGTTGTGCCGCCGCGATCAGCGTGGCGATCGCAAGGCCCTGCGCTGTCCTTGCAAAGCTCGTCATCGATCCCACCTCTACCTTGAGCCGCCACGCAAAGCGACGATAAGATGCGTTTTTGCCGCCCGGAGATGCCATTTCATGCTGCGTAAGTTGTTGGCCGTCGTCCTTTCGCTCACTGGAGGCGAGGTGGCGGCACAGGAAGCCAGTTTCCTGCTGATCAACGGGACGGCTTATCCGATCAGCCAGCTGGCGGTATCCGAAAGCGACTTCAATTTCTGGACGCCCAACATCCTGCATCCGCCGCCGATCAAGGCGGGGGAGCGTCGGCAGGTGGCATTCAAGGCGCCCACGACCTATTGCCAGGCCGACCTGCAGGTCGGGTTCGCCGACGGCGGGCAGCCCGCGGTCTGGCGCAACCTCAATCTCTGCACGCTGAGCAAGATCAAGCTGATCTACGACCGCATGAGCGGCGTGACGACCGCGAGCTACGATGACTGATTGCCCACGCATCGTTCATGCTCCTCGCCCCCGCTAGGGGGAGAGGAACATGCGTTGTGGAAGATGAGAGTGAGCCCACCATGGCGAACGACACCGGTCTTGCCTTTCTCCGCGAAGCGCCGCCGTCCGGAGGCAGCCCTGTCTTCGGCTTCGACAACACCTACGCCCGGCTGCCGGAGCGCTTTTATGCCCGGCTCGATCCGACGCCGGTTGCAACCCCGCGCCTGCTGAAGATCAACCAGGCGCTGGCCCATGAGCTCGGCCTGGACCCGGCGATGCTGGCGACGCCGCAGGCCGTCGAGGTCCTGGCCGGCAACCGCGTTGCGGTCGGCTCCCAGCCGATTGCGCTGGCCTATGCCGGCCACCAGTTCGGCAACTTCGTGCCGCAGCTCGGCGACGGCCGCGCCATCCTCCTGGGCGAGGTGGTCGATCGCGCGGGCGTGCGGCGCGACATCCAGCTCAAGGGCTCGGGTCCCACGCCGTTCTCGCGCCGCGGCGACGGCCGCGCCGCGCTGGGTCCGGTGCTGCGCGAATACATCGTCAGCGAGGCGATGGCGGCGCTCGGCATTCCGACCACGCGCTCGCTGGCGGCGGTCGCTACCGGCGAGCCGGTGCTGCGTGAGACCGTGCTGCCGGGCGCCGTGCTGACCCGCGTTGCCAGAAGTCACATCCGAGTCGGCACCTTCCAGTTCTTCGCCGCCCGCGGCGACGGCGAGGCGTTGCGTCTGCTCGCCGACCACGTGATCGCCCGGCACTATCCCGATGCGCGCAACGAGGACAATCCGTATCGCGCGCTGTTCGATCGCGTCATCGCGGGCCAGGCCGAGCTGGTGGCGAAGTGGATGCTGGTGGGCTTCATCCACGGCGTGATGAACACCGACAATTGCTCGATCGCGGGCGAGACAATCGATTATGGCCCCTGCGCCTTCATGGACACCTATAAGCCCGACACGGTGTTCAGCTCGATCGACCACGGCGGCCGCTACGCCTATGTGAACCAGCCGCACATCTGCCATTGGAACCTGGCGCGCTTCGGCGAGACGCTGCTGCCGTTGCTCGACGCCGACACGGACAAGGCGCTGGCCATCGCCAACGAAACGCTGGCGACTTTCCAGGTCCGCTATGGCGCCGCATTGATGGCCGGCATGCGACGCAAGCTCGGCCTGTTCACCGAGGACGAGGGTGACGGCGCCCTCGCGCAGGACCTGCTGAACGCCATTGCCGAAGCCGAGGCCGATTTCACCCGGACGTTCCGGGCGCTCGACCCCGAAAGCGACGACAAGGTGCGGCGGCTGTTCGCCGAGCCCGCCAAGTACGACGCCTGGGCCGCGCGCTGGCGCGAACGCCTGGCGCAAGAGCCGCAGGATGCAGCAAGCCGGCGCGCGGCGATGCGCTCGGTCAATCCCGTCTACATCCCGCGCAATCATCGCGTCGAGGCCGTGCTGGCCGCGGCGATCGAGGGCGACGATTACGGCCCGTTCGAGGAGTTCCTGACCGTGCTCGCCCAGCCGTTCGAGGAACGCGCCGAATTTGCCGACTACGCCGAGCCGGCGCCGGCCGACCAGGGCGTCTATCGCACCTTCTGCGGCACCTGAAGCGCTGCTGAGAGGCGGCGGAATTCCTCGTCGCCGGCGGGCAGGCCGAAGCGCAGCCATGCCGGCTGGTGGCCGAAGGCGCGGACGTGGATTCCCCGCTGCGCAAGGTCTTGGACTTTGTCGTGCGCCTTGGGATGGCTCGCCAGCCTGAACAAGGTCGTGCCGCCCAGGATCGTGAAGCCGGCGGAAACCAGCAGCGCGTCCAGCCTGCGCGCATCGCCCGCGAGGCGCGTTGCTGTTGTCTGCAGCCACGCATCGTCGGCCAACGCGGCCGCGCCGATCGTGAGGGCGGGGCCGGACACTGCCCACGGTCCCAGGTCCTCGCGCAGGCGCCGGGCGAGCGGCTCGTGCGCGATGGCAAAGCCCAGTCGCAGGCCGGCCAGGCCGTAGGTCTTGCCGAAGGAGCGCAACACGACGGCATTGCCCGGCAGATCGCCGGCAAGACTTGCATCGCCGGGCAGCAGGTCGATGAAGGCTTCGTCGACGATCAGCAGCCGGGCCGCGACGTCACGCAATGCCTGTTTCGGCGACAGCCGGCCGGTCGGGTTGTCGGGATTGACCACGACGACGATGTCGGCGGCTGCCACATCGAGACTTGTGACGACGCTAACGTCGTGGCCGTGGCGGCGCCAGTTGAGCTCGTGCTCGGCATAGGTAGGCCCGACGATGGCGACTCGCGAGCGCGGCATCAGCCGCGGCAGGACCTGGATCAGCGCCTGCGTGCCCGGCGCGGCGACGAGTTGGCTCAGCTTACACCCATAACGCCGCGTGGCGGCGGCGAGCAGCGTCTGCTCGGCTTCGCGCGAGGGCAGGCGCGACCAGGCATCGGCCGGCAGCCCGGCGACGGGATAGGGCAGGGGATTGATGCCGGTCGACAGGTCGATCCACGGCTGCGGCGCGTCGGGATGGCGTCGCCGCACGTCGCCGAGGTCGCCGCCGTGGGCGATCGGTTTGCCGGTCGGCACGCCTATGTTAGGCACATCCTGCATGTTCGCCGACCTCGCCCTCGTTGCCATCGCGACCGAAGCGATGGTCGGCTATCCCGACGCCGTCTATCGCCTGATCGGCCATCCCGTGACCTGGATCGGCCGCCTCATAACATGGTGCGACAAGGCCTGGAATTCAGCTGCGCGATCGTCGCGCGAGCGGCGGTTCTACGGCGTGGTGACGCTGCTGTTGCTGCTGGCAGTCTCGTTGTCG
The DNA here is from genome assembly GCA_023436825.1 of Pseudomonadota bacterium. The sequence goes on from JAEZHS010000033.1 coordinate 6,046, forward strand.
ATGGGCGCGGCCGTCGTGGCTCTCCTCGATCATCTGTTCCCGGGCATCGCAGCGCTCATCCTGTGCGGCGTAATCGCAAGCGCTTTGCTGGCGCAACGCAGCCTCGATACGCATGTGCTGGCCGTCGCCAAGGGCCTCGAGACCGAAGGCGTGGCCGGCGGTCGCGCGGCCGTTGCCCATATCGTCGGCCGCGAGACCAGCAACCTCGATGAGGCTGCGGTCTGCCGCGCGGCGATCGAGAGTCTGGCCGAGAACTTCTCCGACGGCGTCGTGGCGCCCCTGTTCTGGATGGTAGTGGCGGGCCTGCCGGGCGCGCTCGCCTACAAAGCGATCAACACCGCCGACAGCATGATCGGCCACAAGACCGAGCGCCATCAGGCCTTCGGCTGGGCCTCGGCGCGCTGCGACGACGTGGTCAACCTGCCGGCGTCGCGCTTGACGGCAGTGTGGCTGGTGCTGGCCGCCATTCCTCTCGGGCTGTCACCTGCCGGCGCGCTGCGGACGATATCGCGCGATGCCGCCCATCACCGCTCGCCCAACGCCGGCTGGCCCGAAGCGGCGATGGCGGGCGCGCTCCGAATCCGGCTGTCAGGGCCGCGCGTCTACGACGGCGTTCGCGTGGAAGAGCGTTGGGTAGGCGAGGGGCGCAGCGAGCTCACGGCGAGGGACATTCGCGACGCGCTGAGGCTTTATCGCGCCGCCTGCGCCTTGCAGATCGCCGTGCTGGTCCTGATCGTGCTCAGCCTGAGGCTCTGACCGTTGAAAGCATTGCTGGCACTCGGGTCCATCGGCACAAGGAGTAGCGGTGTAGGCCGCCCGGGCCGCCAAACATGGCCCTCCATGGTGCGAAAGAATTCGCGAAAACGAAACTGGCCACGTTAGTTATTGACGTGAATGCACTGAAGTCATAATATTGGCCTGTTGCGTTGCTTCCCCGCGTTATCGCTCTATGCATCGTTGATCAGAGACCAATGGCTGCGGCAGACACCGCGCGGCCTGTCCGTTCGCCTGCGTCCGGACGGGCCGGCGGGGTCCGCCCTCCGACAGGGCGATTCCAGTTGCGAAACTTGCGTAACTGTCCGAACTCGGAACAAGGCCCAACCCATAGGGGGTACGATCTCGAAGAGCTACTAGGCCCCTGGCGGAAACGCCGGAAACGCCGGAAACCTCTCGCACTGCCGACGGCAGTGAATGCACTGCGGGCTAAGGAGACCTGCGATGATGGGGGCGAGCCCATTTATGCGCCGATCTTTGGTTCGCGCGCCAGCGCGAGCAGGCGGTCGCAATCGACGTGCTTCTCGAGATGGTCGGCGAGAAGGTCGAGCGTGACCTCGACGTCGGCTTCATAGTCGAAGCCCGCGGCCCGGCCGCCGATGAGTTTCAGCCAATGCTGCCGCTGGCGGTCGTCGGCCAGCAGGCCGTGGATGTAGCAGCCGGCGACACGGCCATCGGCGCTCACCGCGCCTTCGGTCTTGCCGTTGCCGAGATCGAGCAACGGACGCAGCGCGCCTGTCGTGCGGCCGACATGCATCTCGTAGCCCTTGAACGGCGCCGCGCCGTCGATGGTCTTGCCATTCACCTCGACGAGCACCTTGTCGCCTTCCAAGACAGTGTCGACATCGAACAGGCCGAGCCCGTCGACCTTCTGGGGCGGCCCCTCGATGCCGTGCGGATCGGCGATGGTGCGGCCGAGCATCTGATAGCCGCCGCAGATGCCCAGCACGAAGCCGCCGCGCCTCAGATGCGCCTTGATGTCGATGTCCCAGCCGAATTTCCGGAGCGAGGCGAGGTCGGCGATGGTCGACTTCGAGCCGGGCAGGATGACCAGGCGGGTATCGCCCGGCACCGCCCCGTTCGGGCCGACGAAGACGAGATCGACGCCGGGATCGAGCCGCAGCGGATCGAAGTCGTCGAAGTTGGCGATGCGGGGATAGACCAGCACGGCGATGCGAACCCGCCCGTCGGCGTCGCCCGTCGCCTTGTCCTGCAGGACGACCGCGTCCTCGGCCGGCAGGCGATGCGCCTCGTTGAAGTAGGGCACCAGGCCCAGCGCGGGCCAGCCGGTGCGCTCGCTCACCGTCTTCATGCCGTCGTCGAACAGCGTGGGATCGCCGCGGAAGCGATTGACGATGAAGCCCACGATCATGTCGGCATCGGCCGCGTCGATCACGGTCTTGGTGCCGACCAGGCTCGCGATCACACCGCCGCGGTCGATGTCGCCCACCAGCACGACGGGCACGTCGGCGGCGCGCGCAAAGCCCATGTTGGCGATGTCGCTCTTGCGCAGGTTGACTTCGGAAGCCGAGCCCGCGCCCTCGACGAGGACGAGATCGCAATCGCTTGCGAGGTGTCCGAAGCTGTCGAGGACCGCGCCCAGAAGCTCGGGCTTCAGTCCCTGATATTCGCGGGCCTTGGCGTTGCCCATAACCTTGCCCTGCACGACGACCTGCGCCCCGACATCGCTCTGGGGCTTCAGCAGCACCGGGTTCATGTGGACGCTCGGCGGCACGCGCGCGGCGCGCGCCTGCAGCGCCTGGGCGCGGCCGATCTCGCCGCCGTCGGCGGTGACGGCGGCGTTGTTCGACATGTTCTGCGGCTTGAACGGCCGGACGCGAAGACCACGGCGCGTAAAGGCGCGCGCCAGTCCCGCGACCAGCAGCGACTTGCCGACGTCCGACCCCGTGCCCTGGATCATGAGGACGCGGGCGGTCATCAGAACTCGATGCCCTCCTGCGCCTTCACGCCGGCGGCGAAGTGATGCTTCACCAGCGTCATCTCGGTCACCAGGTCGGCCGCCTCGATCAGCTCGGGCTTGGCGTTGCGGCCGGTGACCACGACATGCTGGTCGGCGCGGCGCGCCTTCAGCGCCGCCACGACGTCGGCGATGGGAAGGTGGTCGTAGCGCAGCGCGATGTTGAGCTCGTCGAGCACGACCAGGCGGATGTCGGAATTCGCCATCAGCTCCAGTGCTTTTGCCCAGGCGCGCTCGGCCGCGGCGACGTCGCGCGCGCGATCCTGCGTCTCCCAGGTGAAGCCTTCACCCAGCGTGTGCCACTCGACCTGGTCGCCGAAACGCTCCAGTGCGGCGCGCTCGCCGGTCTGCCAGGCGCCCTTGCCGAACTGCACGACGCCGCACTTGAACCCGCGGCCCAGCGCGCGCACCAGCAGGCCCCAGGCCGCCGTCGACTTGCCCTTGCCCTTGCCGGTATGGACGATCAGCAGGCCTTTCTCCGCGGTCTTTTTCGCGACCTCGGCATCCTGCACGGCCTTGCGGTTGGCCATTTTCGCCTTGTGGCGGGTGGCGTCGTCGGTTCCTGTCGTCATGCCGGCACAATACTGCAGCCCTCGGCGCGACCGAAATCCCGTTGACGGGCGTTCTCCGCCAACCGTATCAAGCGGGCGACGGTGCCCCTCACGGGGATCAAAAGGGAACGCGGTCGGGCTTTCGGGCCTCAATCCGCGGCTGCCCCCGCAACTGTAGTCGGCAAGCCGACGGCCAGGATACCACTGGGAAACCGGGAAGGTGGCCGGAGGCGAGGACCCGAGAGCCAGGAAACCTGCCGTCGAACGCCGCATCCGAAACCGTCGCGCGGGGCGCAGCGAGGGTCGAGGCAACGCTTTTCGTCCGGCCGCTCGGCCGGATGAAGGTGCTCCGTCGGAGACGGCATCCATTCGGGTCGGCCACTCGGTCGACCTGCGACGACGGAGGAAAGCGATGTCTGCAACTCGACGGCTTGGCCTGCTCGCGATCGCCCTGACGGTCGCCGAGCCCGCATGGGCGCATCACGTCATGGGCGGCAAGATGCCGGAGACCTTTCTGCAGGGCCTGCTGTCGGGCTTCGGCCATCCGGTGATCGGCGTCGATCACCTCGCCGCCATCGTCGGCGTCGGCATTCTCGCAGCCCTCGCCGGTCGCAGCGCCGCCGTCGTGCTGGCCTTCAGTGTCGCCGTCATCGCCGGCGTCGGCCTGCATCTTACCAAGGTCGACCTGCCGGCAAGCGAGTTGTTCGTCGGATTGACGACGTTGCTGATCGGCGCGCTGGTGATCGCCCGCCAATCGATGAGCGCGGGTCTGGCGCTGCTGCTGTTCGCCGTCGCCGGCCTGGTGCACGGCTATGCGCTGGGCGAATCGATCGTCGGCGCCGAGCCCTCGCCGCTGGTCGCCTATCTCCTCGGCCTGCTGGTCATTCAGAGCACGATCGGCATCGTCGTCTATGCCGCCGTGCGCAGTCTGGCGCAGTGGCCGGCGCGGACTGCCGGCCTCACCGCCATGGGCGTGCTGGTGGCGCTGGCGGGCGGCATCGCCACGGCGTCGGCGGCCGGCCTGACGTGACGACGACAATTCTCTACGTCTGCGTCACCTGCCGCGGCACGCCGCCGGTCGCGTTCGATGCACCCGCCGCCCTTCGACCGGGCGCGCGCCTGCTGGCTGAGGTGGAGCGGCAGCTTGCCGCCAATGACAAGGGGGGCGACGAGGGGATCGAGGTGGTGCCGGCCAACTGCCTGTCGAACTGTCCGCGCGGCTGCAGTGCGGCTGTGTCCGGATCCGGCAAATGGACCTACGTGATCGGCGACCTCGATCCCGATCGTCATGCCGGGGACGTTGTCGATTTTGCCCGCCTGCACCGGGCACACGAGCAGGGCGTGCCGGAGTGGCGCGACCGTCCCGAGCATGTCCGCAAGCACACCATCGCCCGCGTGCCGCCGGTGAAACCCGCCGCACCATCCCCGTCCGCACCCTCTCAGGAGCAGCAATGAGCATCGCCAAGGTTCCCTGCACGATCGTCACCGGCTTCCTCGGCGCCGGCAAGACGACGCTGGTGCGCCACGTGCTGGAGAATGCCGACGGCCGCAGGCTCGCCGTGATCGTCAACGAATTCGGCGATGTCGGCATCGACGGCGAGATCCTGAAGAGCTGCGGCGTCGAGAGCTGCCCCGAGGACGCCATCGTCGAGCTGGCCAACGGCTGCCTGTGCTGCACCGTCGCCGACGATTTCGTGCCGGCGCTGAAGGGCCTTCTGGACCGCCCGTCGCCGCCCGAGCACATCGTCATCGAGACGTCGGGCCTGGCTCTGCCCAAGCCCCTGGTGAAGGCTTTTAATTGGCCCGAAATCGCCTCGCGGGTCACGGTCGATGGCGTCGTTGCGGTCGTAGACGGCGCAGCCGTTGCCGCCGGCCGCTTCGCCGACGATCCGGAAGCGATCGCCAAACAGCGCGCCGAGGACTCCTCGCTCGATCACGACAATCCGCTGGAGGAGGTGTTCGAGGACCAGCTGCTCTGCGCCGACCTGGTGATCCTGAACAAAGCCGACCTGATCTCCCATGACGAGCGCCGCAACGTCGCCAGCGAGATTGCCAAGACGCTGCCGCGGGCGGTGAAGGTCGTCGAGAGCGAGAACGGCAAGGTGCCGGTGAAAGTCCTGCTCGGCCTGGACGCCGAGGCGGAGTCCGATCTCGCCAGCCGTCCCTCGCACCACGATCTCGAGGGCGAGCACGACCACGAGGATTTCGACACCTTCATCGTCGACCTGCCGGTCTTCGATGCGCCGCAGCAACTGGTCGATCGCCTGGTGAAGGCCGCCGATGCGCACGACATCCTGCGCATGAAGGGCTTCGTCGACATCGCCGGTAAGCCGATGCGGCTCCTGGTGCAGGCCGTCGGCTCGCGCGTCCAGCATCACTACGATCGCAAGTGGCCCACCGGCGAGCGCCGCGGCCGGCTGGTGGTGATCGCCGAAAAGGGCTTCGACAGGAACGTCATCTCGGAGCTCATCCGGGGATAGCTCATGCATGTCCTGGCGACAGAGCTCGCGACGCTGGAGGAGGCCGATGTCGCCGTTGACCTCGGCCAGTCGCCGGCCGACATCGTCGTGCTTTCCTTCTCCGACAGCGATCTTTCAGCGCTCGCCGCCGCCTGGCGCCACGAGGCCGATTGGCTGCCGACGATGCGGCTCGCCAGCCTGAAGCGGCTGAAACATCCGATGTCGGTCGATCTCTATGTCGAGAGCGTGGTGGCCCGGGCGCGCATGGTGATCGTGCGCTGCCTGGGCGGGCTCGACTACTGGCGCTACGGCCTGGAGCACATCGCCGACGTGGCGCGCGAGCGCGGCATCCTGTTCGCGGCCCTGCCGGGCGACGATCGCGCCGATCCGCGTCTCGCCTCGGTGTCGACCCTGGCCGCCGACCCCTTGGCGACCCTCGACCGCTTCTTCCGGGAAGGCGGTCCTGAGAATCTACGGCAGGCGCTGCGCTATGTCGGCGCGCTGCTCGGGCACGATCTCGCCTGGGCGCCGCCGGTGCCGGTCGGTCCCGTCTCCGTGCTTGGCCGCGCCGTGGCAGGCCGTCCGGTGGCGCTGATCGTCTTCTATCGCGCCAACCTGATGGCCGCTGACACCGCACCGGTCACGGCGTTGATGGAGGCGCTCGAGCACCAAGGTCTCGCACCGCTCGCCGTGGCCGTGAACAGCCTGAAAGACCCGTTGGCCCGGCCCGAATTGAAAGCGCTGATCACCGAGCACAGGCCCGCTGTCATCCTCAACACTACGGCCTTCTCGGCTCGGGCCGAGGACGACACGACGGTGCTCGACGACGCCGACGCGGCCGTCCTGCAGGTCGTGCTGTCGGGCAGCCCGCGCGCGGCGTGGGAAGGGTCGCAACGCGGCCTGTCGCCGGCAGACCTCGCGATGAACGTCGTGCTGCCTGAGCTCGATGGCCGGCTGCTGACGCGCGCCATCTCGTTCAAGGCCGAGACGCCAGCCGATCCGCGTCTGGAATTCGCCAGCGTGAACCACGAGCCGATGGCCGATCGCATCGACTACGTGGCGCGGCTGGCGGCTGCCTGGGCGAAACTGCGCCGCACGGCACGCCAAGACAGACGCCTGGCGCTCGTGCTGTCGGACTATCCGGCGCGCGGCGGCCGCACCGGCTATGCCGTCGGTCTCGACACCGCCGCCAGCGCCGCCGAAATTCTGTCCTTGCTGAAGGCCGAAGGCTACGACACCGGTGGACGCGACTGGTCGGCGGCTGACATCGAGCGCCTGCTGATGGGTGATGTCGAGCACGTCGCAGTTTCTGCGGCAGGCGACACTTTCGGCCTGCCCGTGCTCCGTTGCGGCAAGGTGCTGGTGTTGCTGCAGCCCGACCGTGGGTCGGCCGGCGATCGCAAGTCGGGCTATCACGATACGAGTTGCCCGCCGAGCCATGCCTATGTCGCCGCCTATGCGTGGTTGCGCGAGCGGATCGATGCTCTCATCCATCTCGGCACGCACGGCACCCTGGAATGGCTGCCCGGCAAGGCGCTGGCGCTGTCGGCCGAGTGCTGGCCCGAGATCGTGCTCGGACCGATGCCCGTGATCTACCCCTTCATCGTCAACAATCCGGGCGAGGCGGTGCAGGCCAAGCGCCGGCTCGGTGCCGTCACCATCGGTCATCTGACGCCGCCGCTCAGCACCGCCGGCCTGCACGGTCCGTTGGCCGAGCTGGAAGGCATCATCGAGGAATATGCCGCGGCTGACGGCCTCGACCGCCGCCGCCTCGCCTTCCTCGAAGACGAGATCGTCGAGCGCGCCTGGACCAACGGATTGGCCGCCGACTGCGGCCTGGTGAAGGGCGAGCCCAACCGCCAGGCCATCGCCAAGCTCGACGCCCAGCTTTGCGACATCAAGGAGCTCAGCATCCGCGACGGCCTGCACGTGTTCGGCCGCTCGCCCGACGAGGAGACGATGCGCCTGCTCAGCGTCGCGACCGGCGCGGAGGGCGCGGTGCGCGCGTCGGCCGGGCGCGAGCGAGCGGCGTTGCTCGCCGCGCTGGATGCGCGGCGCGTGGCGCCGGGAC
>JAEZHS010000078.1 GCA_023436825.1 Pseudomonadota bacterium
TGGCGGCGGCGTCCCTGCACCTGGCGCGCGGCCGCGGCCGCGGACTCGATGCCCTGAACCGCAAGGAGGCGGCGTCGTGAGCGGTTCGGCACAACGCATCTGGGCGCTGGTGATGCGCCACATCTACATCTGGCGCAGCTCGGTGATGCGCTTGATCGATTCGATCTACTGGCCTGCGGTCCAGATGGTGATGTGGGGCTTCATGACCCAGTACCTGCTGCCGCAGGCCTCGTTCGTGGCCCAGGCGGCGGGCGTGCTGCTATCGGGCCTGCTGCTGTGGGAGGTCGTGGTCCGCGGCAACCTTTCGCTGTCGATCGCCTTCCTCGAGGAGATGTGGTCGCGTAACCTCGGCCATCTGTTCGTGAGCCCGATCCGCTCGTGGGAGATGGCGACGGGCATCATCATCGCGGCGCTGCTGCGCACGCTGCTCGGCCTGGTGCCGGTGTCGCTGATGGCCTGGGCGTTCTTCGGCTACTCGATCTATGCACTCGGCCTGCCGCTGATCGCCTTCTTCGCCATCCTGCAGATGTTCTCGTGGTCGATCGGGCTTGCCATGTCCGGCATGATCATGCGCGTCGGTCAGAGCGCGGAGAGCTTCGCCTGGGCCGCCGTGTTCATCCTGCTGCCGGTGAGCGGTGTCTACTACCCGATCTCCGTGCTGCCGCACTGGATGCAGGTGATTTCGTATGGCCTGCCGCCCGCCTATGTCTTCGAGGGCATGCGCGCCATCCTGGCCGAGAAGACGGTGCATTGGGACATGCTCGGCATGGCCTTCGGCCTGTCGGCGGTGTACCTGGTCGTGGGCTTCCAGATCTTCCAGTGGTTCTTCCGCCTCTCGCGCCGCGCCGGGTCGTTGCTCGGCCAGGGGGAATGAGGCCCGCTCATGCGGGTTGTCGCCTGGAATTGCAACATGGCGCTTGACCGCAAGGTCGATGCGCTGCTGACCCTCAAGCCTGACATTGCCATCGTCTGCGAATGCGCTGAGCCGGGCCGCCTGCGGCTTCGTTCGAAGTCATCGTGGATGCAGGGCGAGCCGGTGTGGATCGGCCGCAATCCGCACAAGGGACTGGCGGTGTTCGCCTTCAATGGCTACGCCGTGCGGCTTGCCGAGACCTATCATCCGTCGCTGCGCTATGTTGCGCCGGTCCATGTCGAGGGACCGACCGCCTGCAATCTGCTGGCCGTGTGGGCGCAGAACGCCAGCGCCGGCATCAACCGTAAGCACCAGCTCGGCCCGCTGCGGCGCGGACTCTCGCGCTACAAGAGTTTTCTGGGTGAGCGGCCGGCGGTCATTGCGGGCGATCTCAACAGCAACACCATCTGGGACAAGCCCGGCTGGCGGATCAACCATTCGACCAAGGTCCGCATTCTCGAGGAGAGCTTCGGCCTGGTCAGCGCCTATCACGCGATCCGCGGCGAGGCGCACGGCCAGGAGAGCGAGCCCACCTTGTACTGGCGCGACCGCACCCGGGACGGGCCGACCTATCATATCGATTATGTCTTCCTGCCGGCCGCCTGGATCGGCAAAGTGAGCCATCTCAGCGTCGGCGCCTTCGAGACTTGGTGCGGCGCGGGGCTCAGCGATCATGTGCCGGTGGTTGTCGATGTGGATGTCTGAGTTTCGGAGGTAAGTGATGGTGAAGAGGGTCTTCGTGTCTGCCGCGATCGCATTGGCTGCCGCCGCTTGCCAAACTCAGCAGAACCAGCAGCAACCCGATGTCTGGTCGGCCAACTACAACGTGCCGTTCGACGTCATGGTGGCCTGCCTCGCCGCGCCGCCGCCGCCGGCTTACCAGGTCTATGCGCCGGCCTATCCGGAAGCGGGGAAGGCCCGGATCGTGTTCATTCCCGCCAACACGCCGCAGGCGCGATCGGAGTACATCGTGCTGCAGATGGTGGGCAACAACAGCATGGTGAGCTGGAAGCGCTTCGGCAACGCCACCGGCGGGTTGGACTGGTTCGACGGTGAGGCCCGCAAGCGCGCCAACGCCTGCGCCGGGATGTGATCTTCCTGGACCGCGGGCCTCCAGGCCTGCTCATAATGTTCCGGACCGCGAGCCTCCGGCTCGCTCGTGATTCATGAGCGCGCAGGATGCGCGCGGTCCGAAAAAGCATGAGCATGAGCGGGCCAGAGGCCTGCGCTCCCACCCTAAGGCGCGTGCAGCACTGCCTGGCACGCCGCCGGCAGCTTGGGCCGGTAGGGCGGCAGCACCGTGCCGGGCGGCGGCAGGCGCACCGGCGGCCGGGTGAACCAGATATCGAGCGGCTCGCCGCAGCCGTCGTCGGCGTAGTAGCCGGCCTGCGCCTGGCACTGCGGGTTGCCGGGCGGGCAATACATGCGAACGTGGAAGTGTTCGTCGTGTCCCGCCCAGACGACGATCTTGTTCAGCCAGGTGCGGTTGCCGGTGACGGTCTGGCAGAGCCGCTGCTTGATCCATTTGTTCGCGAAGATGCGGTCGACGCCGGGCGAGGTGGCGGCGAGCCGCAGCAATGCCACGTGCTGGTCGGTGAAGACGGTGTCGTCGATGCCGTCGTCGGCGGCGCACCAGCGAGCGCAGGCGCGGGTTCTCGCGCTCGGCCGGGGCGCGGCGCGCGCCGGGCTGGCGTTCGAACCAGATGTCGACGTCGAGCCCGGTCTGATGGCTGGCATGACCGCTGGGGGCGGGCCCGCCGCGCGGCTGGCCGATGTCGCCGATGTAGAGCGGGGCCTGGCCCGCGGCGCGCACCTGCTCGCTGAAGCGCTTGATGAAGTCGAGCGTGACGGGCTGGCCCCAGTAGCGGTTGCGGCTGATTCGGATCGCCTCGTAGCCCGGCCCGTCGAGCGGCAGGGCCTGGGCGCCCTGCAGGCAGCCCGCCGTGTAGAAACCGATCGATCGGGTCGGGCCCGGCGCCGGCGTCGTCACCTGGCTCCAGTCCTGCGCCGACGCGGCGAAGGTCGAGAGCATCGCCGCGATCAGCGAAACCACGAAACGCGTCATCTTGTTGGCACGATACTCGCCCGCTAAGACTTTGCCCATGGCCGACTACGCCAACATCAGGCTCGAACGCGACGGCGCCGTCGCGCGGTTGATGCTGAACCGGCCGGAGCGGCGCAACGCGCTCACGCATGCGATGATGCTGGAGCTCGAGGACGCCTTTGCACGATTGCGCCAGGACAATCGCTGCCGCGTCCTGGTGATCCGCGGAGCGGGCAGCCACTTCTGCGCCGGCGGCGATCTCGATGCGATGGCCGACATGCCGCCGAAGCCTGCCAACGGCGCTGCCGATCCGCTGGTCGCAGCCTATCGCCAGTTCGGCAGCGCCTTGCTGGCCCTGAACGAGCTACCCCAGGTCACCGTCTCGATCGTCGAAGGCTCCGCCGTCGGCGGCGGCTTCGGCATGGCCTGTTGTTCGGACGTCGTCATCCTGCATGAGTCCGCGGGCTTCGGCATGCCCGAGCCCAAGGTCGGCTTCATCCCCTCGCAGATCGTTCCCTTCGTGGTGCGCCGCATCGGCGAGGGGGCGGCGCGCGATCTCGCCGTCACCGGCCGCGTGATCGATGGCCGGGAAGCGCATCGCCTGGGGGTTGGCCGCCATTTCTGCGCCAACACCGCCGAGATCAACCGCACCCTGAAGGCCGTGCTCGACGACGTGCTGCGACTGGAACCTGCGGCTGTCGCAACCGTCAAGCGTCTGGTGCTCGGCTGTGCCACGAGGGATGATCGCACCGTGCTGGACGATGCCGCCCAGAGCCTGGTCGGCCTGCTGCGCCGACCCGAGGCGGCGGAGGGCATCCGGCATTTCATGGCCAAGACGAGGCCGTCGTGGGCGAGGGAACGAGGGTAGGGACGACGATGCGCAACTATCGCCATATCGAAGTCAGGCCGGTCGCCGGCGCCCTGGGCGCCGAGCTGCACGGTGTCGACATGTCGCGCGACCTCGAGGATGACGTGATTGCCGAGGTGCGCCAGGCGTTCCTCGATCACCTCGTGATCTTCCTGCGCGACCAGAAGGTGACGCCGCAACAGAACGTGGCGTTCGCCCGCAGGTTCGGCGAGCCGATCAAGTACCCGCAGCTCGACGGTCTGCCCGAAGCGCCGTTCATCACGGCGGTGGTCAAGCTCGAGAACGAGCGTCACAACTTCGGTGGACTCTGGCACTCCGACACCACCTATCTCGAGATTCCGCCGATGGGCAGCATGCTGCTGGCGCGCGAGGTTCCGCCCTACGGCGGCGACACCGTGTTCGCCAACCAGTACCTGGCCTACGAGGCGCTGTCGGACGGGCTGAAGGCGACGCTCGACGGGCTGATCGGGGTCAGCAGCTCGACCAAGGCCGAGGTCAGCAGGACTCGCGAGGACCGCCTGAAGGCAGCTGGCAAAGAGACCAAGGCGCTGACGGCCGAGCATCCCATCGTGCGCACGCATCCCGAGACCGGCCGCAAGGCGCTCTACACCTCGAGCGCACACACGTCCCACATCAGGGGATGGACCGAGCGGGAGAGTCTGGCACTGCTGGAGTTCCTGTGGGAGCACCAGATCCGGCCCGAGTTCACCTGCCGTTTCCGCTGGGAGACCGGCTCTCTCGCCTTTTGGGACAATCGCTGTGCAATGCACAACGCCATCAACGACTACCATGGCCATCGCCGCGTGATGCAC
>JAEZHS010000102.1 GCA_023436825.1 Pseudomonadota bacterium
CAAGGGCTTCGACCAGTCCGCGCCGATCGGCGAGATCTTCCCGGCGTCGAAGATCGGCCATCCGTCGAAGGGCACCATCCAGCTCGACGTCAACGGCAAGACTCGCCAGAAGTCCGACCTCAATGCGCTGATCTGGAGCGTGCCCGAGACGATCTCGTATCTCTCCGGCCTGGTGGCGCTGGCCGCCGGCGACCTGATCTATACCGGCACGCCTGATGGCGTCGCCGCCGTGGTCAGGGGTGACACGCTGGCGGGCTTCGTCGATGGTTGCGGCACGGTGACCTGCACGCTGGTGTAAGTCGCCGAAAGAGCGAACACAGGGGAGAGCGTCGCGATGAAGGTGAATTCAAAGATCCGCTCCATCGAGACGCTCGCCGCCGACGCCGGATTTCGCAACTACTACTTCGTCAAGATAACGACCGAAGACGGCATCGTCGGCTGGAGCGAGTACGACGAAGGTTTCGGCGCGCCGGGCGTCGGTACGGCCGTCGCCAAGCTCTCGGACCGCCTGGTCGGCCAGCCGGTCGGCGACCACGAGCGCCTTTACGCCGAACTCTATTCGATCACGCGCCCGGCCGCCGGCGGCGTCGTCGCCCTCGCGCTGGGTGCAATCGAGAACGCGCTTCTGGACGCCAAGGCCAAGGCGCTAGGCGTGCCCTGCTACGAGCTGCTGGGCGGCAAGATCCGCGATCGCATCCGGGTCTACTGGTCGCACTGCGCGACCTGGCGCATCAATCACCCGAGCTACTTCAAGCCCGCGATCACCGACCTCGACGGTGTGAAGGCCATCGGCCGCGAGGTGCGCGAGAAGGGCTTCACGGCGATGAAGACCAACATCTTCATCTACGACAACGACAGGAAGAACCCGAAGGGTTGGCGCCCCGGATTCGGCTCACCGAACTATCCTGAACGCAACGTCGATCGCCATGTGCTGCGCAATCTCAGAATGCACCTCGAGGCAATCCGCGAGGGCGCCGGCCCCGATGTCGATCTGCTGCTCGACCTGAACTTCAACGCCAGCACCGAGGGCTATCTAAAGATCCTGCGCACCATCCGCGACCTCGACATGTTCTGGGTCGAGATCGACAGCTACAGCCCCGAGGCGCTCGGCCTGATCCGGCGCCAGAGCCCGCATCCCATCTCCTCCTGCGAGACCCTTCTGGGCATCCGCGATTTCCTGCCCTACTTCCGTGAGCAGTCGATGGACGTGGCGATCATCGACACGCCGTGGAACGGCGTCTGGCAGTCGATGAAGATCGCCAACCTGGCCGAAGCGCACGAGGTCAACGTCGCGCCGCATAATTTCTACGGCCATCTCTGCACCATGATGAATGCGCACTTCGCGGCCTCGGTGCCCAACCTGCGCATCATGGAGACCGACATCGACCGCCTGGAATGGGACCACGAGCTCTTCACGCACGTGCCCGAGTTCAAGGACGGCCATCTCATCATGCCGTCGCGCCCCGGCTGGGGCACCGAGCCGGTCGAGGAAGCGATCAAGGCTCATCCGCCGAAGCAAGCCACTGGCGGTTTGGCGTCTTACGGCCGCAAATCTTAGGTCTTCTTCGGGGACCGCGGGCCTCCAGGCCCGCTCATGTTCTTCCGGACCGCGCGCGTCCCGCGCGCCTCGTGGGCGCACGTGTCCTTTCTGCCCGGTGCGGGCTCTCGCGCCCCAGAAGGCGCTGCCGCCCGCCAGCGCGTCAGAACGCGCTAAAGCTGCTTCGCGCTGAAGGTGTCGCACTTCCGCGGATCGCCGCTTTCCAGCCCGATGCGGAACCAGCGCATGCGTTGCGCGCTGCTGCCGTGGGTGAAGCTGTCGGGCACGACGCGGCCCTGCGCCTGGCGCTGCAGGCGGTCGTCGCCGATCGCCGAGGCGGCGGCCAGCGCCTGCTCGACGTCGCGATCGTCGATCATCCTGCCGCTGCGGGCGGCGTCGGCCCGGTTGGCCCAGACGCCGGCGAAGCAGTCGGCCTGCAGTTCGACCCGCACCGACAGTGCGTTGGCGTCGCGCTTGCTCATGCGCTCCTTCATCTGCTCTGTCTTGGCGCTGATGCCCAACAGGTTCTGGACGTGGTGGCCGACCTCGTGGGCGATCACGTAGGCCTGCGGGAACTGGCCGGGCGCGCGGAAGCGGCGCTCCAGGTCGTCGAAGAAGGCGAGGTCGAGATAGACCCGCTGATCGGCCGGGCAATAGAACGGCCCCATCGCCGACTGGCCGACGCCGCATTCGGTGCGCGTGGCGTCACGGTAGAGCACCAGCCTGGGCTCGCGATACTGCCGGCCGAGATCGCGGAAGACGCCGTTCCAGACGTCCTCGGTGCTCTTGAGCACCCGCGACACGAACTGGGTCTCGGCGTCGCCCGCCGGCTGCTGGCGCTGCGCCGGGCGGGAGGTCTGGGTCGGCGCCGGGGCGTAGCTCGACGTGCCGCCGCCACCGCCCAGCAGGGCGAACGGATCGGCGCCGAAAATCAGGGCGATGACGATGAAGGCCACGAAGCCCAGGCCGCCCTTGAACAGGCCGCCCCCGCCGCCCATCGGGATGGGCATGCCGCCCAAGCCGCCCATGCCGCCGCCGCCACCGAAATAGCCGCCGTCGCCGCGGCGATCCTCGATGTTGCTGCTTTCGTCGCCGTCCATCTGCATAGAAGGGTCTCCTGGGTCGAGATCGGCCGCGGATTGACTATATTGGGGGCGAGATGAGCCTTTCCATCGCCACCTGGAACATCAATTCGGTCCGCCTCAGGATCAACAACGTCAAACGCTATCTCCGGCTGCGCAAGCCCGACGTGCTTTGCCTGCAGGAGACCAAGTGCCCGGACGAGTTCTTCCCGCACAGGGCCTTCGAGACGCTGGGCTACAGCCACCGGCTGGTGCAGGGCATGAAGTCCTACAACGGCGTGGCCATCCTCTCCAAGGTGCCGTTCACGGCCACGGAGGTCCATCACCGCTGCGGCAAGGAGGATTGCCGCCACATCGAGGTCGCGCTCGATGTCGGGGCCGATCCCATCCTGCTGGACAATCTCTACATCCCGGCTGGG
>JAEZHS010000260.1 GCA_023436825.1 Pseudomonadota bacterium
GGCCAGGACCAGCCGCGTGGCGCCCCGTTCCACCAGCCAGGCGGCGGTCGAGAAGCCAAAGCCGCTAGTTCCGCCCATGACGACATGCACGGCGTCGGTTGCGACCGGGAATTTGCCACAGGCGACACTCGACTCACCGGCGTGCCGGGGAGCCGAAACGACGATCTTGCCGATGTGGCCGGAGCGCTGCATGAGGCGGAAAGCGTCGGCGATGTGCTCGGCGTCGAAAACGCGGTAGGGCAGGGGCACCAGCTCGCCCGAGGCGAAGAGCGGGATCAGTTCGGCGAACAGCCGGCGTGCCAGATCCTCGTGTTCGCCGATCAGTTGGTCGATGTCGACGCCGAAATAGGAAAGGTTGCGTCGCAGCGGTCTCAGCCCGACATGAGTGTTGGCGTAGAAGTCGCGCTTGCCGAGCTCGATGAAGCGGCCGAACGGTCGCAGGCAATCCATGGAACGCGCCATGGCTTGGCCGGCCAGGGAATTCAGCACGATGTCGACGCCCTTGCCGCCTGTACAGTCGGCGATCTCGTCAGCGAACGACAGGCTGCGCGAGTTGCAGACGAAGTCGACGCCCAGATTGCGCAACAAGGCGCGCTTTTCGTCGCTGCCCGCAGTGGCGATCACTCTGGCGCCGCGCTGGCGGGCGATCTGGATGGCGGCGAGGCCGACGGCGCCCGCACCGCCGTGGATCAGTACGGTCTCACCGGCGCGAATCTGCCCTAGATGGGCCAGTGAGTAGTACGCTGTGAGGAAGGCCACCGGGATCGAGCATGCCGCCTCGAAAGCAATGCCGGCCGGCAGTGGGCTGACGGCAAAAGCGGACGCCACGACGCGGTTGGCGAAGGCGCGTGAGGCAAAGGCGATGACGCGGTCGCCCGCCTTGAAGTTTTCGACATCGGGGCCGGTCCGAACCACGGTTCCGGCGCACTCCATGCCGAGACCCGGTCCGGCATAGCCGTCTTCCAGCGCCTCCTCGGGCAGGAGTCGCAGGTTCCACATGACGTCGCGGAAGTTCAACCCTGTGGCCGCGACCTCGATCTCGACCTCGCCGGCCTGCGGCTCGCGGCGCGGCTCGGCTGCCCAGGCCAGGCCGTTGTGACGGTGGCCATGGCCGCTCGCCAGGACGATGGACGTGCCATTCGTGGTTTCGCGGCCGTGGCTCGCAGCAGGATGGCCACCGCGAAGACGGAACACGCAGCGCTTTTCGCTGCTCATGAAGACTTCGCGCTCATCGTCGGGCGACAGCAGTTCGTCGGCGACCTGCTCGAGTGTTGCCGTGGACATGGAGCCGGCTAGGCCGAGGCAGCGGATCGGCATGTCCGCGTATTCGTTCTGCGCCACGCGCATCGCGGCGGTGACGGCACACCATTCCGGGAGCTCGAGGGGGGACGCCGTGGCGGCATTTTCGCCGAAATCCATCACGACCCAGAGGCGGCAAGGATTGGCGGCCAGTTTGCGGCAGCGCTCGGCGAGGTCTGCCAGGTGGTCGCGCAGAGCCTTCGCCGACGCCTCGGGATCGATCGGCACGTCGATCAGCCAGGCGACATCGGTCACGGCCGGATCGCCGTCGCCTGCCGGCCCGTCGTGCTGGCGAAGACGCTCTCGCAGGACGGCGAGACGCGAGCTGGACTTCGGCTCATCGCCTTCCCAGGAAATGATCGGCATGTCGCCGATGGCGTTTGCGGCAGCCCTCACATGCCTGCTGGCAACGCCGCGGACCATCACGCCAACTCGCGGATCGCCCAGGATGGGAGTGGTCGAGACCTCGTCGAAGCCGGCGGCCTCGCATTCGTCGATCCATTCCTGGCCTGTCAGCAAAGCGCCGACCGGAAATTCGGCGTTCGCCGATCGTGCCCACCAGTTCGGTCGTATCCCGCGCACGATATCCCAGAACACGCTGGGCGCGGGCTCGGCGGAGAGCATCGTCGCACCCGGCCGCAAGGCCTGCGCGATGTGCACCAGGCCGCTTGCCATCGCTGCGACTTCGGCGAGGCCGTCGATCGAGATGGCGAGATCCATGCCGCCGACGGGAAGGTGCTCGACATCCGCCCAGCTGATGCACCGCACACGGCCGTAATCGTCGGCCAGCAGCAGGCGCGCCTGTTCGAGCCGGTCCGTGTCGACGTCGGCGACCGTGATCTCGAGATTTGGGAATCGTTCGACGAGGTCGATCGCGGCGCCGATGTGGTCGGCTCCGATCATCAGCAGTCGCAGCAGACGGTCGCCGCCGGACTGCAAAAGCATCTCCGTGACGCTGCCGACAACGGCATCCCGCAGCAGGCGGGCCTGAGTCGACGCAATGGCGAGCTGGCGCCAATGCGCAGTGTTGAGCTCGGCCGGTGCCGTGTGATCGCCGGCGACGATGCGTCCGAGCAGCTCCTCGACCCGTGCCAGGCTGGCGGCCTCGCCTGCCATGGTCGGATGCCGTAAAGCCAGCGAACTCACGATCGATGCAACGTTCGGCAGGTCGCAGTTCTCGGCAACGATTCGCCTGCCGTCACGTTCGACGGCGAGCCCGCGATACTCGAGATGCCAAAGCAGCGCCGATCTCAGGCACGTCATCCAGCGGGAATCGGCCGACTCGTCGTCGCGCCGTTCGGATGCCTCGCGGGCATCCATTGCCGCGAAGGCCTTCCAGGCCGCATACAGGCATCCCGCCTCGAGCAGCAGCAGGGCTTCGCTGAAGGCGTTTTTTTCGTCGCATGCGGCCGGGCATGACGCCGCCCTCCCATCGAGGACGCTCGCCCCACCGATCCTGTCGAGCCGCCAGGCCGTCATGCCGTAGATGAGGGAGCGGACATCCGCTACCGCATCGGTCGGAGCATCGATCAGGCGGGCGCGCTCAACGGCGAGAATGAGCCTGCCGTCGGCATCATAGAGCTCGATATCGATGAGCAGTGACGTCGGCGACTGCCGCAGCGTGCGGGCGACGGCATGTGTCGCGACCTTTCCAGGGGCGAACGTCCTGACACATCCGAAATGGATGGGCAGGTAGGGCTTCATCGGCATGTCTGCGACGCCGGCTTCTTCGGAAGCAAACAGCGCATGGAATGCCGAATCGAAGGCGGTGAAGTCGGTGACGTACGAATCCGCCGTATCGGGCGACGGCGGATCGAGGGTGGCGACGGCGCGTTTCGGATGCGGGAAGACGACATGATGGACGCGCTGGAAGGCGGGTCCGTAGCCGAAGCCGAGTGCCTGGGCGCTGGCGTAGACCTGCGGCTTGGCGACCGAAGGCTTGCCGGCGGCCACCTGCTCCAACGCGGTCATCTTGCCGGCGATCGGGGAGCGATGGACGACGCCGCGCGCATGCAGCGTCCAATCCGGGACGCCGCCGCGGGCGCGCGACAGGAACTCGGCGACGCCGGTCTCGGGAGACAGCCTGAGCAGGGTCTCGTACGTAGCGCGTTCGTCGAAGACCAGGGGCCGAACGATATCGAAGTCGCGCAACTCCAGCGCGGCGTCGGGATGGAGAGCATGCGCCGCCGCGAGCATGACCTCGACGTAGGCAGTTCCGGGGAAAACGGGAAAACCGGCGACCTTGTGATCCTGCAGCCATGGGAAGAGCGGCGGATCGATCATCGAGAACCATTCGAAGCAATCCAGCCGGGCCCTTCGCCCGAGCAGCGGATGCTCGGCCGGCGCCATGATGGTGGAAGCCTCGACGGTCGGTTGGACCACGAACGGCGTGTGCTGCCAGGGATAGAGCGGCAGGGCGACGGCGGTTGCAGGCGGTGGTCCGAAGAAGCGCTGCAGATCGACGTTGCCGCCGGCGAGCAGGGCCTTGGCGGCGGAGCGTTCGACCGGATCGCCGCCTGACTGCGCGTCGGCCTCGTTCATGGTCTCGATGATCGCGCCGCGGATGCCGGCCTCGCGCTGAACGTCGCGCACGTAGCTGGCGAGAATGGGTTTGGGGCCGATCTCGACGAAAATCCTGATCCCGTCCTCGAGCAGGCGAGACAATGCCGCTTCGAACTGCACCGGATCGCGCACGTTGTGCCACCAGTGCTCGGCGCCGAGCATTTCGGCGCTGGCGGGCTGGCCGGTGACCGAGGAGATCATCGTGCGTCGAAGCGTCAGCGGTTTCAGGCCCTCGAGCTCGCGCAGCAGGGGCGCCCGGACGCAATCGACCAGGGCGCTGTGGAAGGGGTAGCCGATATCGAGCTTTCGCGCGCTGACGCGCAGGCGGTCGGCCGTCTCCAGCACGCGATCGATCTCGGGGAGCGGACCGGAGATCGTCACACTGCGCCAGCTGTTCACCGCCGCTACGGCGACGTCACGCGCATCGACGACCTTGAGGAAGCGACGCGCCTGGCCCTCGCCGATCATCAGCGCCGCCATGCCGCCCGTCCCATGCGTTGCTTCCTGATGCCTGCTGCGGGCGATCACGACGTCGATCGCCTGCTCCAGGCTCAGCGCCCCGGCGGCCCAGGCCGCGGAAATCTCGCCCACGCTGTGGCCCAGCGTCGCCGTCGGTACGACGCCTGCCTCCTCCAGGGCGCGCACGGT
>JAEZHS010000341.1 GCA_023436825.1 Pseudomonadota bacterium
ATGTTCTTGCTGCGGAGCAAGCCTGCGCCGACGCACGAAGAGGTCGCCGCCATCATGGGCTGGAAAGACGTGGCGATGGTGGCCTACTACGCCGAGGAGTTCGACCGCGAGGCGGCAGCCCTCAAGGCTATGCCGTCGTTCAGCATTCCGCCGGTGCGCCGGCGGCCGAAGTTGAGAGTGGTAGGATGAACAGCGGCGCTCATTTACTCATCCCTGAGTAAATCTACTCAAACTCAATTTACACAATGTTTTCAATAGACTAACCACAAGCCACATTTTTCGTTATAAGGCTCAGAAATGCTCGACAAGACCTACGACCCCAAGGAGATCGAAGCCCGCCTGTACCCCGAGTGGGAGCAGGGTGGCGCCTTCCGTGCGCATCCGGACTCGCCCAAGGCGCCCTATTGCATCGTCATCCCGCCACCCAATGTCACGGGCAGCCTCCACATGGGCCATGCGCTCGACAACACGCTGCAGGACGTGCTGATCCGCTGGCGGCGCATGAAGGGCGACGACGTGCTGTGGCAGCCCGGCACCGACCATGCCGGCATCGCGACGCAGATGGTCGTTGTGCGCAACCTCGAGCAGGAGGGCATCGGGCTTGCCGTCGAGGGCGCCGACAAGGGCGACGGCAACAGGAAGCTGCTCACCCGCGAGGAGTTTTTGGCCAAGGTTTGGGAATGGAAGGCCTATTCGGGCGGCACCATCACCAGCCAGCTGCGCCGGCTCGGCGCCTCATGTGACTGGAGCCGCGAGCGCTTCACCATGGACGAGGGGCTGTCGGCCGCGGTTCTGAAGGTGTTCGTCGACCTCTACAAGGCGGGGCTGATCTACAAGGACAACCGGCTGGTCAACTGGGACCCCAAGATGCTGACCGCGATCTCCGACCTCGAGGTCGAATCGCGCGAGGTGAAGGGCCATCTCTGGTACTTCAAGTATCCGATCGAGGGCAGCGACGAGCGCATCATCGTGGCGACGACGCGCCCCGAAACCATGCTGGGCGACACCGGCGTGGCGGTGCATCCCGACGATCCGAAGTGGAAGCATCTCGTCGGCAAGCACGCCATCCTGCCGCTGGTCGGCCGCCGCATCCCGATCGTGGCCGACGAATACTCCGACCCGGAGAAGGGATCGGGCGCGGTGAAGATCACGCCGGCGCACGACTTCAACGACTTCGAGGTCGGCCGTCGCCACAAGCTCGAGGCGATCAGCATCTTCGACAAGTTCGCGCGCCTGAACGACAAGGCGCCGGAGAAGTATCGCGGCCTCGACCGCTTCGAGGCGCGCAAGCGTGTCGTCGCCGACATGGAGGCGGCGGGCCTCGTCGAGAAGATCGAGCCGCACACCCATGCCGTGCCCTACGGCGATCGCGGCGGCGTGCCGGTCGAGCCGTTCCTGACCGAGCAGTGGTACGCCGACGCCAAGAAGCTCGCCGAGCAGCCGATCGAGGCAGCGCGCGACGGCCGCGTGACATTCGTGCCCGAGCGGGGGCGCGAGGAGTTCTTCCGCTGGATGGAGAACATCGAGCCGTGGTGCATCTCGCGCCAGCTCTGGTGGGGCCATCAGATCCCGGCCTGGTACGGCCCCGACAAGAAGGTCTTCGTGGCCATGTCGGAGGCCGAGGCCAAGGCCGAAGCGCGCGCCCACTACGGCAAGGACGTACCTTTGGAGCGCGATCCCGACGTGCTCGATACCTGGTTCAGCTCGGCACTGTGGCCATTCTCGACGCTCGGCTGGCCCGACCACACCAAGGCGCTCGAGAAGTACTATCCGACCAACGTGCTGGTGACCGGGTGGGACATCCTCTTCTTCTGGGTCGCCCGCATGATGATGATGGGCATGTACTTCATGAAGGACGTGCCGTTCCGCACCGTCTACCTGCACGGGCTGGTGACGGACGAGAAGGGGCAGAAGATGTCCAAGTCCAAGGGAAACGCCATGGACCCCTTGGAGCTCATAGACAAGTACGGCGCCGACGCGCTGCGCTTCACCATGACGTCGCTCGCCGCCAACAATGCCGGTCGCCTGCGTCTCGCGCCGGCGCGCGTCGAAGGCTCGCGCAATTTCGCCACCAAGTTCTGGAACGCCACGCGTTTTGCCGAGATGAACGGCGCAGCGCTACCCGAGAACTTCGACCCGGCGGCAGTGAAGCTCACCATCAGCAAGTGGGTGTTGGGCGAACTCGCCCGCGCCAACGCCGCTATCGACGCGGCGATCGCGGGGTTCCGGCTGAATGAGGCGGCAAGCACGCTCTATGAGTTCATCTGGGGCATCGTCTGCGACTGGTACGTCGAGCTGTCGAAGCCCGTCCTGCAAGGCGAGGACGGCCCGGCCAAGGACGAGACGCGCGCCGTCACCGCCTTCGTGATCCGCGAGACCGCCAAGCTGCTGCATCCGGTGATGCCCTTCATCACCGAGGAGCTGTGGGACAAGCTCGGCCATCGCGCCGAGCACGGCCTGCTGATCGGCCAGCCCTGGCCGCAGCCCGCGCCGCCCGCTGCCGCGGCCGACGCCGAGATCGGCTGGCTGGGGACACTGATCTCCGACTTCCGCTCGGCCCGCTCGGAGCTGAACGTGCCGGCCGGCGCCAAGCTGAAGCTGCTGGTCGTCGGCGGCAACGACACCACGAAGCAGCGCATCGAGACGCACCGCGCCGCCATCGAGCGCCTGGCGCGCATCGAGGGCATCGAGGCTGCGGCGTCCGCGCCCAAGGCGGCGCTGCAGGTCGTGATGGGCGAGGCGACCTATGCCCTGCCGGTCGGCGACGTGATCGACCTCAAGGCCGAGAGCGCGCGGCTGCAGAAGGAGATCAAGAAGCTCGGCGACGAGATCGCCAAGATCGACGCCAAGCTCGGCAACGCCGCCTTCGTCTCTCGCGCCCCCGAGGAGGTCGTCGAGGAGCAGCGCGAGCGCCGCCAGCAGGCCGAGCAGACCCGCGCCCGACTCATCGCGGCACTGGAACGCCTGAAGGCGTAGTGCCCCATGCGCTGGTGGTTCAGCGTAACGGCTTGGTCCACCAGTTCGAGGCGATGGTGAGGTCCGAGCGGCGCAGCATCTCGGTCTTGGCGAGATCGCGGTCAGCCGAGACCACGACGATCTGTACGCCGCCATGCTCGTGGATCAAGGTCGTGGCATGGGACAACAGCGCCTCGCCGATGCTGAGCCAGAGTTGCGGCTCGGCCACGCAGAAATCGTCGATCAGCCAGGTGTCGCCGCCGGGATCGAAGACCGGCGGATTGGGGAATTTCCTCGCGATCAGGAAGCCCTGGTGCTGGCTGCCTTCGACAGCGATCAGGAAGAGCGTATCGGGCTCCGCCAGGAGCTTGGTGAAAAACGTCTCGGTCGACGCCGCAGAGTGCTCGGCCTTGCGCCAGAAGGTCGGCTGAAATTTCTGGAACTGCCGGCGACTTCGTTCCACCAGCTCGACGGCTGCCTTGATATCCCCGGTCGTGGCCTTGCGGACGTCCAAGGACAGCCACCGCCGCTATGAGGCTTTGCGCAGGTCCGGCACATAAGGCCGGCTGGCGAAGTGTTCCTGGTTGTCGCCGCGCGCGAAGCGCAGGCCGGCCCGGCGCAGAGCGTCGTCGTCGACGGCCTCGAGCGGCACGAAGTAGCGGTCGTCGGTCTTGATGAATGTGTCGTTGTCGACGCGATTGTAGCAGATCAGCAGAGTCCAGCGCCGGTTGGCCGAGCGGTTGGCGTCGGAGCGATGGATGGCGTTGCAGTGGAAGATCAGCGCATCGCCCTTGTCGAGCTCGCAGTACTCGATCGGGCACTTCTCCAGGATGTGGGGCATGCGCTTGGGATCGACCTCGTTCTGGGTCGGCGACAGGGGCGTATGGTCGATGCGGCCGAGCCGGTGCGAGCCGGTGGCGATCTGCAGGCAGCCGTTCTCGCGCGTCGTCTTGTCGAGCGCGATCATCACCGACAGGAGATCGGGGCGCAGGCAGCCGTTGTAATACCAGTAGCCGTAATCCTGGTGCCATTCCCAGGCGCCGCCGACCTCGGGCTCCTTGGCCGTGAGCTTGGACTGGTAGTGATAGATCGGTCCGCCCAGCAGGGCCGCCGAGGTATCCACCATGCGGCGGCAGCGCGCCGCCAGCCCATAGACGCTGTCGCCGGCGCGGTTCCACAGCGCAATCCGCGTCGACCGGCCCTCGCCGTCGCGCCGATCGAGGATGCTGCTGCGCACCGCGGGATCCTCCTCCATGGCCCGCGTCAGCAGATCGATCTCTTCGGGCGCAAACAGGCCGCGGGCGTAGGTAAAGCCCTTTTCGTTGAACTCGGCCGTCTGGGCAGCCGTCAGCATGTTAGGCATGGTTTCCTCGAACGACGTCGTTGCCGGCAGCTTACCGTACAGGGGCGGTCAGGGACAGGCCTTGGCGACCTGCGGCGCGATCGCCGTGGCGAATTTCAACGCTCCCTGCGCATTGAAATGGCCTTCATCGACGAAGTCACCCGGTGCGAACGCGTCGACGGCAACCTGGATGTAGACGTCGCCCAGCCTTGCCGCCTCGCGACGCATTACATCGTTCAGCCTTTCGACCATGACCCACAGATCGCTCGAATGCACTCGCGGTGTCCACGGCGACGGCGGCAGGGTGGCGAGCAGCGCCACGTTGAGCACCTGTCCGACCCAGACGGTGCGGATGCCGCGCTGGCGGTTGATGGCGGATATCGTGGCGATGTTGCGCGCATAGATCGCCTCGAGCGCCGGGTCGGGGTCCGATCGTAGCGGCCCCGTCGGCCAGCTCGGCGGCCGGGCGGTATCGACGGCCAGTACGACCAGGCGCGTCAGGTAGAGCAGCGTCGGCGAAATCGAATAGGGTTGTCCGCCGATGCGCCGCGCCTCTTCCGCGTCGATCTGCGAGGGCAGGTGGAAGTCGGCATAACCGGGATCGAGGTCGGGGATGTGCGCGTTGCGCGCATCGTTCCAGCCCATGTAGTAGATCGCGCATTCGGGCTGGCGACCGAATGCAGACGGGTAGAATGCCGTCTGGATGACATGCTCGGCCGAGCTGTAGCCACCCATTCCATGGTTGATGACGGCATGGTGCGAGGGCCTGAGCAACACCTCGAGGCGCTCCGGCCAAGTGTCTCCGTCGCGGTTGGCCTGATCGTAGGTCGTCGAGCCGCCGAACAGCGCCACGACCGTCTTGCCGGCCAGCGACTCTGGCGTCCGCTCCTGGCCACGCAGCTTCTGCGAGTTGTGGCGGATACCAGGACTGGGCTCGTCCGCCGGCGTGGGTATCGGCACGGCCTGCAGCAGCGGATGCCAGGTGAAGCGCGTGTCGGCCCAGCCATTGGCCGGAAGCAGCGAACTCTGCGACAGGCCAAGACGCTCGAAGGCCCTGGAGCCGATGCCGAAGCCGGCCTCCAGCGCCGCCAGGGACAACACGACCGTAGCGAGGCGAGGCCAAGGAGCCACGACCACGGTCACCACCAGAAGCGCGCCGAGATAATAGAAATACCAGCGCCGCGGCGTGCAGGCCAGGAGCTCACCACGCCACCAGAAATGCCAGGCAACGACGGCAACACCCATCGCCAGCAGAAAGCTCACGGCGACGGCAAGCGTGCGCTCGGGCCGGCGAGGCGGCGACAACCCCACATGAGAGAGCAGGAAGCGCCGCAATGTCCTACATCGTGGCGAAGACGTTGCGGCCGTCGCGTTCGCTGACGGCCACTCTGCGCCCGAGCTGCTCGCGCGTCAGCATGTCGGCCAGCAACGCCGGGTCATCGCCGGCCATGGCGATGAAGCGTTCTCCCGAGCTGTCCAGCCGGCCGATGATCCAGGCCTTTTCCGGCGCCGCCTTGCCGTAGGCCACACAGTAGGTCTCGATCGTGCCGGTGCCGCTCGGCCTGGTATTGACCCGATGTTTCGGCCCGGCATCGAGCTCGGCCTGCAGCTTCTTGGCATCTTCGCGCCGCCACGGGCCCCTGGTCGGCTCAGTCGAGTAGAGGCCGGCGGAGTGCTTGGTGAGGTAATTGCCGTTGGCCGTGACCATGCCGAACGAACCGGGCGCCTTGCGCACCACGTTCATCATCTCGGCGATCGAGTGGGTGACGTAGTTGTTGCCCGGTCCCCCGAAGAAGGGCAGGCCGCCGGTGACGCTGATCGGGCGCGGATCGTCCTCGGCGATGCCGATCTCCTTCATCGCCACCTCGACCGCCGAGGGGAAGCAGCTGTAGAGATCGAAGGCCGCGACGTCGGCCGCGGTCTTGCCCGCCATGTCGAGCGCCACGCGGGCGCAGCCCCGGATCGCAGGCGATGCATCGAGCCGCTCGCGCTCGGACACGACCCAGGTGTCGGTGCCGTCGGCGCAGCCATGTAGGAACACCCAGCGGTCCTGCGGGATGCCCCATTCGCGAGCCTTCTCGACCGACGTCATCAGCACGGCGGAAGCCTGATCGATGATGGCGTTGGAATTCATCAGTCGCGGGTAGGGAAAGCAGATCCAGCGATTGTCGTCGGAGATCGTCGCCAGGCGCTCGGCGTCATAACCCTCGCGGCGCGTCGCCAGTGGGTTGGCCTTGGCGACGGCGGCCAGCCGCTCGAACAGCCGACCCATGGCCGTCAGGTGGCTCGCCACGTCACGCTTCAGGCCGCCGCGGATGGCGTTCTCCAGCAGCGGGTAGAAGTGGATGGCGGCCCGAAGGTCGTGCCGAGCCTCCTCGTCGGAAAAGCCGAAGCGCTTGTCACCGACGCGAGTCGGCTCGCCGCCGGGATCCTCGTTATGGTCGATCCTGAGCCCGGCCTTGCGCGCATTCTGGGTCGAGCGCAGCAGCTCGGCGCCGCAGATCAGGGCCAGGCCGGTCTCGCCGCTCGCAATCTCCTCGGCGAAGCGGTTGACGAGGTACTGGGGCGTGTTGCCACCCTGGTGGGTGTAGATCAGCTGGCGCGGCGCGGCGCCGAGGCGATTGGCGACGCCCTTGGGGGGATTGGTGCACCGGCCGAACGGCGAGGCGAAGCGCGGGCTGACGTCGGGAAAGAATTCGAGGACCGCAACCGCGTCGAGCTCGCGGCCGAGCCCTTCTGCTCCGATCGCGGCGCCGCTGTCGGTGAGCGCCAGACGGGCGGCCTCCGCGGCGAAGGCGACGTTGGATCGCTCGCTCGACGGCTGGCTGGTGGTGTCGGTGATCTGGCCGCAGCCGACCAGGATGGGCGTGCACGGATCGATCATTTGGTCAATGCCCTGATCTCGGACTCGCCGAGACCCGCTTCCTGCAGCACGCTCTTCGTATGCTCGCCGAGATCGGCGACCCTCGGCCCACTCTGCACGGGCGAGCCGGAGAAGCGGAAGGGCGGGGCTGGCGACTTGTAGCTGCCCCCGCTGTCCTCGATGGTGCAGAGCGAGCCGCGATGCTCGACCTGAGCATCCTTCAGAGCCTCGGTCACGGTGAGGTAGGGAGAGCAGGGCACGCCGTGCTTCTCGAGCGCCGCCACGCATTCCTTGACCGTGAGTGTCCGCGACCACGCCTCGAACTCGTCGACGAACTTGTCCCAGTTCATGCGCCGGTCGGCATATTTCTCGAAACGCGGATCGGTCAGCCAATCGCGCCGGCCGGCCGCCGTCGCCATGTCCTGGAAGGTGCGCTCGCTCGCCGTCGCCAGCATGACGAAGCCGTCCTTGGCCTCGACCGGCCCGTACATCGGCCGCGACGGCATCTCGAAGTCGAACTGCGCGCGGTTGACCTCGCCCAGCAGCATGCCGACCAGGGCTTCGAACATCGACACGTCGACCATCTGGCCCTTGCCCGTGACATGGCGCTGATGCAGCGCGGCCAGGATGCCGCCCAGCGCATAGGCGCCGCTGGCATAGTCAGCGACGAAGATGCCGCAATTGTCGGGCCGCTGGCGGCCCTGCTGGTAGAAGAGATGCGCCATGTCGTAACCGGTCGAGGCATGGATGACCGGCGCATAGGCTGGCCGCCCGGCCGCCGGGCCTGTCTGGCCGTAGCCCGAGATGGCGCCGTAGATGATCTTCGGGTTGATCTCGGCGAGCTCCGGATAGTCGAGGCCGAGCCGCTTCATGACGCCCGGACGATAGTTCTCGACGACGATGTCGACGGTCTTCACCAGCGCCTTCACGGCCGCGATCGCTTCGGGCTTCTTGAGATCGAGCACGATGCAGCGCTTGCCGGCATTGAGCTGGCCGAACATCGTGCCGGCGCCGCTGCGTTGCACCGGTCGGCTGCGCATCAGGTCGCCTTCGGGCGATTCGATCTTGATCACGTCGGCGCCCATGTCGGCCAGCAGGCGCGTGCAGTGCGGGCCGGCGATGGTGGTCGAGAAGTCGAGCACGCGCAGGCCGTGCAGCGGTCTGTTGTTCGCTTCGGTCATGTTGATCACCCAGCGGTCATCGGCCAATGAGAATGAGGACGACGCCTCCGATCACCAGAGTGCTGCCCAGCCATTCGCCGGCAGACGGCCGCTCCTTGAGCACCAGGTGGGAGGCGATGAAGGTGAAGACGAGCTCGATCTGGCCGACCGCCCGCACCAATGCGGCGTTCTCCAGCGTCATGGCGAGCGCCCAGCCGGCCGAGCCCAGCACGCTGAAGATGCCGACCCAGATCGACGAGCGCCAGTTGACCCAGACCTTGCCGAGCTGCGGCCGGTCGCGGCGCGCGAGATAGAGCCCCATCAGCACGACCTGGATGGTGTTCATGCAGGCCAGTACCGTGATGCCGCGCACCCAGAAGTCGCCGTCGGGAATGAGCTTGGAGGCTTCGCGGATGGTGCCGGCGGCGATGGCGAAGATCGCCCCCGACAGGATGCCGTAGAGCGCGCCCTTGTGGGTGAGGTCGGCCAGCACGCTGCGGACATTGGCGAACGAGCCGCGCACGCTCAGGATCGCCACGCCGCCGAGGCAGACCAGGATGCCCATCCAGGCCAGCAGGTGCAGCGGCTCGTGGGCGATGAAGGTGGCGAACAGGGCCACGAACACCGTCTCGGTCTTGGAATAGACGGTGCCGACCGCGTAGTTGCGCAGCGCGAAGGCGTGGATCATCAGCGACGTCGCCACGATCTGGGCGACACCCGCGATGGTGACCAGGCCGAGGAAGGCGAGCGTGATGGTCGGCACCGGCCGGCCGGTGCCGAAGACCAGGAAGGCCAGCGCCCCCAGGGCCAGCGGTGCGCCATAGAGATATCGGACGAAGTTGGCGCCATCGACGCTCAGCACGCCACGTATCTTCTGCTGCATCGTCGTGCGGATGTTCTGACACAGCGCAGCGAAGATGGTGATCGGTATCCAGAGCGGCACGGTTCCTCCCGCAGGCACTTTAGGGCGTCATTTTGGGCGCGTCTGCTATTCTGATTTCCGCGATGCAGGTATCAGCCTTGATGTTCCTCCCTCCCCCTGGCGGGGCCTAGCGGGGGAGAGGAGGGCTGAAGTAAAGTCCGCCCGCATTCACAGCCACTGTGAACGCATGGGAGGAGACAAGAATGTCGCGAAAAGCGATCAGCCCCGGTCGACGGATTGGACGGCGAAGCATTGTCGCGGCGGGCCTCGCCGCGCCGCTGCTGGCGTCGGTTGCCCACGCCCAGTCGAATTGGCCGACCAAGCCCATCCGCATCGTCGTGCCGTTCAATCCGGGCGGCGCAATCGATGCGCTGGTGCGGGTCATCGCCGACAGCCTGACGGTCAGGCTCGGCCAGCAGGTGCTGGTCGATCCCAAGCCCGGCGCCAACACCATCGTCGGCTCGGAGATCGTCGCCAAGGCGCCCCCCGACGGTTACACCTTCCTGATCACCACCAACTCGACCCACACCAACAACCCGTCGCTTTACGCCAAGCTGCCGTTCGACCCCGCCAAGGACCTGATGCCGGTGTCGCTGGTCTCGCTCGGCACCATCCTCGTCGTCGTCAAGGCCGACGCACCGTACGGCGACCTGCGCGGCATGGCCAAATGGGTGAAGGAGCTGGGGCGGCCTGCCACCTACGGGAGCTGGGGCATCGGCTCGAGCGGTCATCTCTACGGCCTGATGTTCGAGCCGGCGCTGGGCGGCAAATACAGCCACGTGCCGTATCGCGGCGACGTGCCGGCCATCCAGGACGTGTCGAACGGCACGCTCGACATCACCTGGGCCAGCCCGACCAGCGCAAAGCCGCAGATCGACGCCGGCCGCGTCAAGCCGCTCGCCGTGGCGGGCTCCAAGCGCTCGGCCTCGATGCCGCAATTGTCGACCTTCGCCGAGCAGCTCGTTGCCGGTTTCGACCTCAGCCTGTTCGTCGCGGCCTATGCGCCGGCAGGAACCCCGGCCGAGATCGTCGACCGCATGTCGCGCGAGATCAAAGCCGTGGTCGGCGAGCCCGCGGTTGCCGAGAAGCTGATCGCCCAGGGTCAGACGCCGGTCGGCTCGACGCCCAAGGAGCTCGCCGACATGCTGGCGCGCGAGACGCCGATCTGGGCCGAGCTGATCCGCCAGTCCGGCGCCAAGGTGGAGTAGCCATGAGTCTCACCGACATAGGCTCGGCCTATTCGCTGAAGCCGCCGAGCCACAATGCCAGGCTGACCGAGGTCGGCCGCGGCACGCCGATGGGCGAGCTCCTGCGCCGCTACTGGCATCCCGTGGGCGTGAGCGCCGACGCCGGCGCCACGCCGCGGTCGGTGAAGGTGCTGGGCGAGGAGCTGATCCTGTTCCGCGACGGGCAGGGGCGGCCGGGCCTGGTCTATCCGCGCTGCTGCCATCGCGGCACGACGCTGTACTACGGCAAGATCGAGGAGCGCGGCATCCGCTGCTGCTATCACGGCTGGCTGTTCGACGTCGAAGGCCATTGCCTGGAGATGCCGTGCGAGCCCAACCCGACGGGCCCGCAATGCCAGCGCGTGCGCCAGCCCTGGTATCCGGTCGAGGAGCGCTACGGCCTGCTTTTCGCCTATCTCGGACCGCCGGAGAAGAAGCCGGTACTGCCGCGCTACGAGTGCCTCGAGGTGATGGGGCCGGGCGAGTTCGTCGAGGCCGACGATTCCTCGATCGGCAGCGGCGGCATCGTGATTGCGCCGTGCAACTGGCTGCAGCATTTCGAGAACGTGGTCGATCCGTACCACGTGCCCATCCTGCACGGCACCTTCTCGGGCCCGCAGTTCGTCGAGCAGATGGCGACCTTCCCCAAGGTGAAGTTCGAATACGGCCCGCGCGGCGTGAAGGCGACCTCGATCCGGCCGGGCCCTGATGGCAAGCGCTTCCGCCGCATCACCGAGGCCATCGTGCCGACCCTGCGCCTCGTCGCCAATCCGCGCGTGGCGCAGTACGGCATGGTCGAATCGATCGGCTGGACCTCGCCGATCGACGACACGCACTACCGCATCTATGTCGCCGGCCGGGTGAAGGAGAAGGGCGAGCTCGCCAGGTTCAAGTCGCGCTACAACGGCAAGACCTGGGCCGAGCTCACGCCCGAGGAGCACCAGCAGTTCCCGGGCGACACCGAAGCGCAGGTCGGCCAGGGCGCCATCACCTTCCACTCCGAGGAGCACCTGATGTCGTCCGACCAGGGTGTGTCGATGCTGCGCCTCTTCCTACGCAAGCAGGTCGACATCGTCGCGGCGGGCGGCGACCCGGTGGGCGTCGCCTTCGACGAGGAGAGCGCCTACATGAAGTTCGACGCGGGACAGTACCTCGACGACTGAGATTACGGAGCGTCGAGCAGTCGGGCGATCTCGTCGAGCAGGTCCGAACGACCCTTGTCGGGCCGCTCAAGATGGACGAAATGCGTCGCCTTGGGTAGCGTGAGCAGCTTCACGCTGCGAGCCCGGGCGGCATCGCGTACGAATGCGTCCGCATCCGCGGCCCGGCTCCAGAAGTCGAGCTCGGATCGCACCACCAGTGTCGCGGCTGTAATGCTACCGGCGTCGAACAGACGCCGGCCGCTCGCCTGATAGAAGCTGTCCTCGATGGCGCCCAGCGGCGCACGAAAAGTGGCGGGCGTTCGCGAGGAGGACGTCGGATCGCTTGCGAGCGCCGCCCGTGCGTAGGCGTCGGCTACGACGGGATCGCGCCAGCCCGCCTTGTCCGCCACGGGAATCGAGCGGTCCCAGCCGGGAAACAACGAGGCGACATCATAGAGGGCGTAGCCGCCGATGCCCGGATTGAAGCGGTGGCGATCGCGCGGATCGGCGTTGGCGGAGCTGGGCCCCAGCGTGGGGTGCTGGGCGCTGCCGCCATAGAGTGCATTCAGTGTCACGAGGTGGCTGACGTTGTCCGGCCACAGCGACGCGTAGTAGGCGCACCACATGCCGCCTGTCGCCCATCCCAACAGGGCGACCCCACGGGCGCCCGAGCGCTGCTGGACCGCCTGAACGGCAGCGTGGATATCGCGGACGACCTCGTGTGCCCGCGACACCGGCTTGCTCTCCTCCGCCGGCCGCGACAGGGCGTCGGGCCGATCCGAGCCACCGTAGCCGCGGGCGTCCATGACGTAGACGACCCGCCCCAGGCGCTCGGCCAAATCGCCGGCAAAAGAGCCGCCTGGCACGTCGAGGTCGAACGAGGCCAGACCTGGCACGCGCGCTCCGTGCACCAGGACGAGAGGCGTGGCGTCTCCCGGATTGGCGGGCCTCAGCTCCCGCAGCTGGATGCCCACGCCGTCCGCCGTGGTGACGCGAAAGTCGGTCCGCCGAATGTCGGCGGCGAGAGCCGGCGCCGCAGCGCCCACGAGCATGGCGCCAATGCCAAGCATCAACAGAACCGCCGACATCTATCCTCCTGGTTCAATCCAGGAAAACCTGGCGTTTCGGCTGCGATATCGGAAATACTATCTGAGGCATCGCACAATACTATAAGAGTATCGCCATGATCGACCTGCGCCAGTATCGCCAGTTCGTGGCGGTCGCCGAGGAGATGAACTTCCGTCGTGCAGCCGAACGGCTGCACATGGCGCAACCGCCGCTGACCGCCGCCATCCGACGGGTCGAGGCGGAGCTCGGCGTCGCGTTGATCGAGCGCACCAACCGCGTCGAGCGGCTGACGTCTGCAGGCGAGGTGTTCCTGCTCGAGGCGCGGCGCGTGCTGGCCCAGAGCGAACGCGCCATCGAGCAGGCCCGACGGGCAGGCGAGGGGCTTGCTGGCTCGCTGCGCATCACCTTCCTGGCGACCGCAGCACACGAGATGCTGCCTGCGATCGTGCGCCGCTTCCGCGCCCGTCATGGCGACGTCTCGCTCGAGCTGCAGGAAGCGACGACGGCGCAGCAGGCTGCCGCCCTGGTCGACGATCGCGCAGACGTCGGCCTGGTGGCCCTGCCTCTGCCCGAATGGGCAAGCTTGACCACCGTCAGTCTGCGCCGAGCCGCCCTCGTTGCAGCCTTGCCTCAGCAGCACCCGCTGGCTTCACGCGCCAAGCTCGGGCTGGCCGATCTCGCCCGCGAAGCATGGATCCTCTTCCCGCCGGTGCTCGGTCCCGGATTGCATCGACGCGTCGTCGCAGCCTGCGCGCGGGCGGGCTTCGTGCCGAACGTGGTGCAGCAGGCCGTGCAGATGGACACCATCGTGAGCCTTGTAGCAGCGGGACTGGGCGTTTCGGTCGTGCCGCCGTCGCTCGCCGAGGCCGGCCGGCGTGGCGTTCGTTTTCGGCCGCTTCGGGGTCGCGGCGCACCGATCCGCTACGAGCTGGGGATCGCGTATGCGCAGGCCTCGCCGCTCGTCGATAGCTTCATGGCCGTCGCCCTAGAGGTCGGCGCCGATCGCGGACTCGAGCGATCCAAAGCCGTCGCGGGCGAGCAACGCCGCTAGCTCGTCCTTGATGCGTCGGATGAGGGGGGGACCTTCGTAGACCATCATCGAGTAGAGCTGCACCAAGGTGGCGCCGGCACGGATCTTGGCATAGGCGTCGGCGCCCGAGCCGATGCCGCCGCAGCCGATCAGCGGGAACTGACCCTCGACGCGCCGGGCCGCGCGGCGCAGCACCTCGGTCGCGAGGCTGGTGAGAGGCGCGCCGGACAGGCCACCGGCTTCGTCGCGCCGTGTCGAGCGCAGCGTCGGCGGCCGCGACAGAGTGGTGTTGCCGACGATGATGCCGTCCATCCTGAGCTCGCGACAGACGGCGACGATGTCGTCGAGGTCGTCGTCGGTCGCATCGGGCGCAATCTTGACGATCAGCGGCACCGGCTTGGCGGCAATGGCATCCTGCACGCGCTTCAGGAGGTCCGCGAGTTCCGCGCGGCCCTGGAGGTTGCGCAGCCCGGGCGTGTTGGGCGAGGAGACGTTGCAGACGAGATAGTCGGCATAGGGCAGCAGCGCCTTGCAGCCCACGACGTAGTCGGCGGCGCGGTCAGTGCTGTGCTTGTTGGCGCCGACATTGACGCCGATGAAGCCGCGCCGCGG
>JAEZHS010000411.1 GCA_023436825.1 Pseudomonadota bacterium
AAGGCCTGCATCCTCGGCCGCTGCGAACACAACACCAAGCGCATGCCGCACCTCGCCATGGAGCGCGTGTCGGCGGTGAAGCACACGATGACGGTCGATGACGTGATCGAGCGTGCATCGGCGACCATCGAGAAATGCATCAGCCACGGCGCCACCCGCATGCGCCCCCATTGCGAAGTCGACCCCAAGATCGGGATGCGCGGTTTCGAGGGCGTCAAGGCGCTGGTCGACAAGTACAAATGGGCGATCGACATCGAACTCTGCGTCATGCCGCAGGAAGGCCTGACCAACAATCCCGGCACGGACGAGTTGATGGTCGAAGCGCTCAAGAACGGCGCGAGGGTCGTCGGGGCGGCGCCGAGCTACGACAGCGACAGCGCTGCCCAGATCCATCGGGTCTTCGAGATGGCCCGCGAGTTCGATGCCGATATCGACATGCATGTCGACAGCGGCCCCACGGCCGAACATCTCGACACGCTGCTGGTCTGCGATCTGGCCGAGAAATACAAATGGGGCGGCCGCGTCGCCGTCGGCCATGTCGGCAAGCTCTCGACCATGCCGTTCCAGGACCTCGACAAGGTCGCCCGGCGCATGGCCGACACCGGCGTCGCCGCGACGGTTCTGACGGCGACCGCCCTCTATCTCGGCGGCCGGCACACCGACCACAACGTGCCGCGCAGCGTCGTCGACGCCAACCGGCTCGCCGAGCAGGGCGTGCTCTGCTCCGTCGCCTCCAACAACATCCTCAACCCCTTTACGCCTTTCGGCGACGGCCAGCTGCTGCGTCAGGTCAACATGCAGGCGATCGTCACCCAGCGCGGCACGGATGCCGAGGTCCGCGCGGCCTGGGACATGACGACGTCGTCGGCAGCGCGCCTGATGGGCCAGAAGGACTACGGCATCGCCGTCGGCGCACCGGCCGATCTCGTCGTGCTCGATGCGCCCGATCCCGTGACCGCCCTGCGCACGGTGGCGCCGGTGCTGATGGCGTACAAGCGCGGACGCCGGACCGTCACCCGTGAGCCCGTTCGTCTGCATCGGCCATAGTTCTTTAATCCTCCCCATCGCGGACTCCGCGACGGGGAGGAAAGCGATTCAATGGTGCCCGCCTTTTGGCGCCGCCCCGGTCTGCTGCGAGATCCAGTCGACGATGGCGATGCCGATCGCCGACAGGATGAACAGGCCGTGGATGATCGACTGCCACATGATGCCGGACTCGGTGATGGCCGCGTTGGCCCTGCCGAGCTGGCCGGCCTCGATGAAGGTGCGCAGCAGATGGATCGACGAGATGCCGATGATGGCCATGGCGAGCTTGATCTTGAGCACGCTGGCATTGACGTGGCTCAGCCATTCCGGCTGGTCGGGATGCTTGTTCAACTCCATGCGCGACACGAAGGTCTCGTAGCCGCCGACGATCACCATGATTAGCAGGTTGGAGATCATCACCACGTCGATCAGGCCAAGCACGATCAGCATGGCCTGCTGCTCGGTGACGCTGGGGCTTTCCGCCACGAGATGGATCAGTTCCTTGAGGAACAGGTAGACATAGACCACTTGGGCCACGATCAGCCCGACATAGAGCGGCAGCTGCAGCCAGCGCGAGGCGAAGATGAAGCGCGGGATCGGACGCAGGCGGCGCTGGTCGCGGCCGTTGTCGGCATGGGCAACAGTCGTCATGGAGGTCCTGTAGGATGAGACCGGGACCGCGGTCGCAGCCCCTGTGAAGTCATATGCCGAGCCCAAGGCGGAACCCAAGTTACGGTTCTGTGGATTTCGCGGATAACAACGCCGCAGGGTCCGCGCGGGCGCCCGGGCAGGAGCGGAGCCCGCCTGGCTTGCCGCTCGAATCAGTCCGATTGGCGAAGCGGCGTCCCCGATGCGAGCGCGGGCCTGTCTTCTTGCGGTGACGGCACTGAGTTGTCATCGGCGCAGCGGCGCGCTGGGCCGCTACGCGCCTGCCAAAGACATCGGTCAGGACCGGGCCCAGGATCGAGCTCACGACCATCAGCACGATGACCGTGTTCAGGATCGGCTCGTCGATCAGTCGCTGCCCCTCGCCGTTCTTCGCCTGGTAGGCCACCAGCGCGGCGGCGAGCGTGGCCGCCACCTGCGGCAGGGAAAGCGACCACATCAGGTTGGCCTGCGCCGACGAGTAACCGAAGGCATGGCCGGCGGCGCGTGCTGCGACGAACTTACCGACGACGAGGCCGCTCACGATCGAGGCGATGAGCCAGAAATGCGTCACCACCGTGCGGTAGAACACGCCGAGGTCAATCAGGAACCCGATGCCGATGAAGAAGAGCGGAATGAACAGCGTGTTGCCGATGAACTCCAGCTCCTCCTTGGCTTCGTTGCCGCGCGCTGCCCGGTTCACGGCCAAACCGGCCAGGAAGGCGCCGATGATACCTTCCAGATGGATGAACTCGGCGCCGATCGCAGCGATTGCGACGATCAGCAGGAGCACGCAGAACTGCCCCTCCTTGCGCTGCACCCTCCGCATGAGGAGCCGGCCGGCATTGCCCAGCCCCACCAGCACCAGCGGAACGAACACCAGCAGCTCGACGATCTGGGCGGCGAACGGGCCGGCCGAGAACCCGCTGCTGTGGATCGGCAGGCAGACAGCCAGAACCAGCAGGGAGAGGATATCGGTCAGCACCGTGGCACCGATGGTGACTGCGACGGCCTCATTGCGGGCCACCCCAAGCTCCTGGACGATCGGGAAGCCGAGCAGCGTGTGGGAGGCGAGCAACGAGCCGATCAGCAGGGCCGCGATCCAGCCATAGCCGAAGGCGAGCGCAGCTGCCGCACCGCACAGCAAGGGCAAGGCAAAAGTCAGGCTGCCAAACCCCAGGGACTTGGCGCGCAATCGCCTGAACTCGAGGAGATCAATCTCCATTCCGGCGAAGAACATCAGCAGTAGCTTGCCGATCTCGCCCAGGTCATGGGCCGTGCTGGAGCCGCTCTGGGCCACTTGCAGGCCGGCCGGACCGAAGAGGACGCCACAGCCCAGCAGGCCGACGACGGCAGGCAGCCGAAGTCGTTTGCACAGGGCTGGTACGACCAGGATGACCGTCATCAGAATGGCAAAGCGCGCCAGCAGCGGCAGGTGGGTCAGGCCATCGAGAACGTCATCCATCGCCGCTATTTGGCACGCTTGCCCGCCGCTTACAATTTGCGCTCGGACCGCGCCGCGAGCCGCGCTTCACGCGCCAGTCGCTGGGACTTTCATGCGACCAGGCCTGGAAGGCACGGGTGAAACTGCCGACGCTCGAATAGCGAAGCGTGGCCGCGACTTCGGAGATCTGCAATGGTGTATTCGCCAGGAGATCACGTGCGATCCGATAGCGTTCCTCCTTCAGGAGTTCGAACACCGAAGTCCCTTCGCGTGCCAGGCGGCGATTGAGTGTTCGGGCGTGAAGGCCGACGCTCGCTGCGACCGCCTCCAACGACACGTCCCCGCGTGCCATGCACGTCAGCAAGGCACGCCGCGCCATGGTGGCTGCGGGCAGACGATGCCGCTGGGCAACGACCGCCAACTCGCGCTCGAGCAGCTTTCGTTTTGCCGGATTGGCGCCGTGCACCTGTTGCCTCAGACACCTGGCCGGGAACGCCACAACGTTGTGCTCCCGCCCGAACTGCACGGGCACGCCGAAAAACCTGTCATAGGGCTCGCGGCTGGCGGGCTGCCGACGGGCCATCAGGATTTCTACCGGTGTCCAGCCAGGTCCACACAAGGTCCGCAACGCCATGCAGGCAATCGCCATTCCAAGGTCGATTGCAGGACTCGTGTCGCCCTCGACATCGACCGCCAATCTCAAGTCGAGTTCCGCCAAGCCGGATGTCACTGCCAGGACGGGAACGAAGGTATGGCCATTGAGATGAAGGTTGAGGATCAAGCCGCGCAGGCCACTGCCTACGTCGGCCGCATTGCGAGCCACACGGCCAATGATGCCGAGGTCGTCCAGCCGCAGGCGTTCAGCGCAGAGCAGTCCAAGATGCGGGCAGTTGGTTCGTTCCATCGCCAACGCCAGAAGTCGGACTGCCTTGCCCAATTCCACCAGGTTCCCCGCGTTGTTGAACGTAGTGGACGGTAGCCCGATCTCATGGAGCAATGGGCCAAGCGTGAGGCCGAAGGCACTCAAGGCGCCAGGCAGACCCGACAGCGGTCCGGCACGAACCGTGCCCACCTGCACCATGTTGAAGGCGTCGCCGGAAATGGGCCTGCGAATTGACGACGTCACGGACAATCAAGGGGTTGTGTCGCGAAATGAGAAATCGTGACGAATGTGGGGAGTACACTGTGGCTTGTCCACAGTGCGCCCTGCGATGGCGTCAATTGAAGACTCCGTCAGGCTGCGTTCGCGAAACTGTCGCAGGGAAATCCGCTGCCGGTGTCGCGAAATGCGAAAAGAGCGGCGGTTCTTGCGTCTAGATTGCTGGCGCGATCCCGCGTCCTTCACCACGGCGCGGCGGCTTCGGACTTGGAGCGGGAGTTTTACTTTGGCACGAGCAGGTGTGCCGCGCCCGATCCTGGTCGGCGTATGGAGCGTTGTCGTCAGCATGAGTCTCGTTGGCCAGCCGGCGTCCGCCGAGGAGGCCCGTGAAGCGGCCGCCCCGGCAGCCAGCGACCCGGCTCCCTGGCGCTTCGAAGCCGCGGCTTACGGCTGGATGATGAGCGCGGCCGGCTCGACGACGGCCAAGGGCCAGACCATCGATTTCGACGCCAGCTTCATTCAACTCCTGCAGAAAAGCGATTCGCTGATCGGTTACATGGGGTACTTCGAGGCCGACAAGGGCCGCGTCGGATTCTATGCCGACCTGGTGTTTGCCAAGCTCGGCTTCATGAACACGATGCTGAGCTATCGCAACCCAGTGGCGGGGCTGAAAGTCAGCACCACGGCGAACGCTGCCCTGACCTACTCGATGGCGATCATCGAGACCGGTGGACTGTACGAGCTGCACCGCTGGTCCGGCTCGGACGGTTCCTCGACAGCGCTGGACGCACTGATGGGCTTTCGCATCTGGAACCAGACGACAGATGTCAACTACGACGTCATTGGCGCGATCGATCTCAGCCGACTCGGTCTCCAACGCGGCATCGGCTTCTCCACGACCGGGAGTGGCAGCCTTACCTGGGTCGACCCGCTGGTCGGGCTGCGTCTACGCCACCAGCTGACGGCCGCGCAAAAGATCACGCTGAGAGGTGACATCGGCGGCTTCGGCCTTCAGAGCTCCATCACCTGGCAAGCTGTCGCGCTCTGCAGCTATGCGTGGCAGTTCACGGGGTATCAACTCGTTGCCGGAATCGGATACCGAGCCCTCGGCGTCAATTACTCGACCGGCTCAGGAAATGCCGTGAGCGCCATCGACATGGTGCTGCACGGCCCGATCATCGGCGCCGCCATTCGGTTCTAGACGTTTCATGTCAGGAAGGAGCATTCGCATGCCGCTATCTCGCCGTTCCATCGCCTTGGGATCGCTCGGGCTTCTCTCGTCCGGCCTTGGCGCGCCCTTGCGAGCGCAGGTTTCCGACTTCGCCAGCATACCGGATCGCTCCGACGATCTCGGCACCGCGATCAATGCCTACATCTTTGGCTATCCCTTGGTGACGATGGAGCTCACCCGCCGCGTGTTGACCAATGTCGCGAAGCCCGATGGCAGGCGCGCCCCGATGGGCCAGTTCATCAGGATGCGCGAGTATCCCAATGCGTCGTTCAGGGACGTCACGGCGCCCAACGCCGATACGCTTTACACGACTGCGTTCTTCGACGTGGGCGCCGAACCCTGGGTGCTCAGCATTCCGGACATGAAGGACCGCTACTTCCTGATGCCGTTCCTGGACGGTTGGACCGGCGTGTTCCAGGTGCCGGGCAAGCGGACGACCGGGACGGCAGCACAAACCTACGCCATCACGGGACCGGGCTGGAAGGGCACCCTTCCGGCCGGCGTCACCGAGTACAAGTCACCAACCAGCATCGTGTGGTTGCTCGGCCGGATCTACTGCACCGGAACGCCGGAGGACTACGCGGCCGTGCACGCCGTGCAGGATCAGATCAAGCTTGTACCGCTCAGCGCCTACGGCAAGCCCTACACGCCGCCGGAAGGCAAGGTCGACCCCGCCATCGGCATGAAGACCGCCGTGCGCGACCAGGTGAACCGGCTCGATGAGACCGCATACTTCACCTTGCTGGCTGAGCTGATGAAATCGAATCCGCCGGCCGCCG
>JAEZHS010000435.1 GCA_023436825.1 Pseudomonadota bacterium
TTCCCATCCTCCGTGAGGCCGCGCTTCGGGCGGCTCCTCAGGATGAGGTCGTCCGTGAATCAGCGTCCAATGAAAGCGGGTGCTAGTCTGCCGTTGGCGACGGAAGATGGGCGCCCGGCCCGTCGGAAATCGATCGGTGCCGCGTTTGTCGCGGAGCAGGAGACACACTATGCCGGCCGTCCATCCGCAGGTGCAGAAGGCGCGCGATCTCATGCCCCTGGTCGCCGCGGCCTCGGACGAAAACGACGAAATCCGGCAGCTGACCGGGCCAGTCGTCCAGGCACTGATCGACGGCGGGTTCTTTACCATGCTGAAGACGAAATCCATGGGCGGAATGGAGCTGAAGCCCTCGATCTTCGCCCAGGTGACCGAGGCGCTCGCCATGGCGGACGGATCCACCGGGTGGGTGGTGTGTCAAAGCAACGGCTGCTCGACCACGAGCGCCTATCTCCGGCCGGATGTTGCCCGGAAGATTTTTGGCCGGCCGGACGGGATCGTCGCCTGGGGACCTCCCGGTTCGCCATACGAGGCCACGCCGGTGGAAGGCGGCTACCGCATCACTGGAAAATGGCGCTTCATGAGCGGCAGCCAGAACGCCACCTGGCTGGGCGCGCATCTGCGGGTGGCGGGCACCAGGGAAACGAAGACCTTCCTGTATCCCAAGTCGAGCGCCACCTTCCACGACATCTGGCACACGCTGGGCCTGCGCGGCACGGCCAGCAACGAGTACTCCGTCGACAATCTGTTCATTCCGCACGAGCGCGCCATCTATCGCGACGATGCGCGCGACCGCCGGAGCGACAGCCCGCTTTACCGCTTCACCAGTACCCAGCTCTATTCGATCGGGTTCGGTGGCGTCGCGCTTGGCATAGCCCGCGGCACGATGGACGCGTTCTTGGGGTTGCCGCGGGAAAAGGTTCGCGGCGGCGCGGGCAAGCCGATGGTGGAGAACAACGTCGTCCAGAGCCACGTGGCGCAGTGCGAGGCCAAGTGGCGGTCCGCGCGTTATTTCCTGCACGCCGCGGCGGACGAAGCGTTCGAGACGATCGAGGAACGCGGCGAGATGGACCTCGATCAACGGACCCGCCTGCGCCTCGCCTCCACCTGGGCCATTCAGTCGTCGCGGGAGATCGTCAACACGCTGTTCCACCACTGCGGATCGTGGGCGGTGTTCGAGGAAAATCCGTTCGAACGCCGTCTGCGCGACATCGACACGGTCGCGCAACAGGGCCAGGGGCGCATCCTGCACTACGAGACGGTCGGCCAGGTCATGCTCGGCGTGGCGCCGGAGAATGTTTTCTAGGGTTGGATCGGGATTAGCGGGCAAACGCGACGGAAACATCCGGCTTCCAGAATGCGGACCGTTACGAGCAACTCATGGGTCGCTGGAGCCGGAGTCCTGCGTCGCGGCAGCCCGCTCGCGAACACCGATCCATGCTTCACGAGGTTCTGAAAGAGCACCTGCGCCGCGCATATGTCGCCAATCGTCCCGACGGCCCTCGTTCCATGGTTGCCGTTGCCTGGGCCTGTCGTGGCACGGTGCCGGGCCGAGAGAAAGGGGAGGCAGCAAATTGGCTGCCGCGGGCCACGACACGCTTCGCCTTGTGAGAAAAATCACATAACGCCACCGTGCGGCGATCTACCAATGCCACTTTGCTGGTAAGTACGGACCCGGCGCGGCAACCCTCCCTTTCGGTCTCAGTTGCGCCCGCCTCCGGAGTCCACTCTTGAGTCGACCTCATACCGGTTAGCGCAAGGCCCCAATGCCAGTGGGAGGCAGCCATGGCCGACACGTCGCTAGTCCGCAATTGGTTGAAGAGCGGTCCCGATAAGGGGCCGCCGTCCACATTGCGCCGGCTTTGCACCTCTCAGCATCTAGGCGATTTGCAATTGCTGGCGCTCATTTCGGCTGTGGTTTTCCTGGTGTCGAGCGTCTTTTTCGTCGCTCCGTTCGTTGTGGATGCCATCGGCGAAAGCCACAAGGACGACGTGCTCGCGGTCATATGCCCCGTCCAACCCGATGAAGGCGGGCAAGGCGTCCGCCCTCCCACCGCGGTTTACCTGTGTGCGGAGAAGAGAACCAAGTCGTCGTCTCCCTCATGGCTTTCGTCGACGTTCTTCAACGCGATAGCGGGAGCCATTCTGGCCGCCGCCGCGGCGGCACTGAATTGGGCATATCAAACCGGTAGCCTGAGATTGGGCGCCGTTGACCTGTTCGGCTGCGAGATCAGTGCAATATGCAGGGTGTGCCTGATCGTCGACTTTGCGAAAACATCCGTCGCTGCTGCCAACGACATGTCTGTCCTGCCCGTCAAATTCACCAGCGAGGAACACTACACGCCGGTCTACGATGGAAATCTCTCCGACCTGAAGCCTTTGGACGTCACTGTCGTTACGCACGTTACGCAGTTCTACACCTATCGAAAAACCATGATGGACTATCTGCGCCGTGTGGCGGTTACAGAGGACGCAGAGAAACGCGCGTCTTGCTGGCAGCAGATGATCTACATGCAGTTTCTGATGTATGAGAGTGCACGGGAAGCGATTTTCCTGCTCATCGAGTTCGAGCCCAATCAGGCTGAGAGCCTCATAAATATTCTTTCTTCAGAGCTCGTTCTGTATCGCTACCTGCTCGAAATACATTCCGGAGACTACAGAACCAAGAGACTACGACTTCGCATTTGGGACTACGGCCGCATCGTGCCCTATTTGGTCTCCAGGGTGGACCAGTACGGTCAATTGCCTCGTTGGCAAAGGGCTCGAACCACTGCACAAGTCTTGATCGACAATTATGAAGAACTGAGGAAAGT
Source organism: Pseudomonadota bacterium (assembly GCA_023436825.1). Next base: position 2,811 of record JAEZHS010000435.1, read on the forward strand.
CCTGCCCGAAGAGCTTCCAGACGCTTCTCTCAGGAATGTCGCGGACTTTGAATGGAAGCCACCCATGGAAAGGTATGCAGGTTAGCGCTCCAGCGGCCTCGGGTTCGCCGAGAATTCGTCGGCGATCGGCGTGGAGCGCCCTGCCGGATCTCACCCCCTGCGTTTCCTGCTGCCGACCGCCCGGTCAAAGAAGCAACATGGCTACCCATCGCGGCGAGAACCGCCTCGATAGGGGCATCGCGCGTCATGGGCCCGTTCGTGACCCAGCGTCGCCAGAGCGGCGCGCCACCACAAGCGGCAGCGCGCCTATGGGCAGCACTCGTTTACGCCGCGCCGGCCGCTGGCTCTCACCGTACCGCCAGCTTGTGAGGCTGCAAGAACAGGTCGAATGCCCGGCGACCGATCTGGTCGCCCTGCTTGATCCCGTCCTGCACGGCCGAGCGGAAGTGGATTCCGGCATAGACCCGGGAATCCCCGTTCTCCTGAGCGGCCTGTGAGAAGCTGTTGAACGATCGTGTGACACCCGCGAATGGCGGCCCGCACTGCATCTTGAAGGTCACTTGATCGCTGCCGAAGAACCGGGCCAGCACCGCAGCCGCGGCGCCTCCCGCGACACTGTGGGTGGATGGATAGTCCGGCAGCGGCGGCGTGTTCAGATACGATTCCCAGGTCGGGTCCGCTGCCGTTGCGTCGTTGCCGTCGGTCTCGCCCGCACGAATCGCCGTTACCGGGCGCCAGAAGTTGTAGTGATAGCGGGTGTCGGCGCCGGCGACATAGCCATCGGCGATGGTCGCGTTTACGAGGGCGAGCAACCGGGCAACGCCCCACGGGTCGACCCCACGCTCCGCCGCAACCTCCCGGGCGATGCGGCTCCAGCCTTGCGGGGAGCCCTCGTACCAGAACCGGGCGATTTCCGTCTGCTCGGCGGTCCGCTCGGTGCTGGACTTGCCGCCCAACTTCTTCACTTCGTTGTAGTCACGGGCGTACTCGGCGCTCGCCAAGGCGGGCGGTCCCGGCAAACGGAATTGCCAGGGCGTGGCCATGGTGAAGGGCGTCACATGCGCCCACTGTGGCAGCATTGCCGGCCAGTTGCCCGCAGCAAGGCTGGGATCCGCGATCGGCGGATTTGCCGGCGACGGATTGGGATGCGGCCGCCACCGTCCAGGCTCGGTGCCCGGCGCGTATTTGATAGCCACGAGAGAACCATCGGCCTTGCGTGCGGCAATCATCGACGCGGCGGCACCCCGACCGACGACGATACCCGCCGCCTTGGCCGGCCCTTCGGGCAATCTCGCGAGGGCCGCGACGTAGGCGGCCTCCACCTTCGGCAGTGCCTTGGCCCGCTGCTCCGGCGTGCCCCAATCCGGGATCACGGCGGCCAGCACGTCACGGGCGGCGGTGGCAACGGCCGCACCGGCATCGGCCGAACGGTCGATCGGGCCAAAGTACAGGTAAGGCTCGTAGCGCCGGTCGACGGCATTCAAGGCGTCGTGCATCGCGAGGTGCATCATCGCGATGGTCCTGCTGAGATGAATGGCGTTCTGGCCGCCAGTCTCGGCAGCGTCGATGCCGATCACGTTCCAGTCGGCAACCTCGTTGGCAGCGGCAGCCCCACGTGGGGCGGCGAAGGCAAGCGCCACGGAAAGCGCAATGGCGGCGACAGCCGTCCTGGCCAGTCGTCGCCTGACTGTCTGAAAGCATGAGCTGAGTGTCATGGCTGTGTCTCCACCAAGGGGCCTGGCAGGGCACCGGCGAGCACACGCGCGATGAACCAGAGTCGCCGCGCCGTCCAAGCGCTGCGGATTATGCGCGCCGGGACCTCGCGCCGGTAGGGCCTCGCCAGCTTGTCACAAAGAAGGCGCGCGCCAGGGCAGGACGAGATCGGGCAGGGGGTGATCACCGACGATGCCGCCAGGCGCCGACGTGGTCCTGTTCGGCCCCGCAACGATCATCGACCGGTCGACCTGCGACGACCCGCACCAGTATCCGTCGAGCATCGGGACGGTGATCGTCAACGGCACGGTGGTGATCGACGGTGGTGAGCACACCGGCGCCCTGCCGGGCCGGCTGCCCACCTCGCGCCGGGCGGCCTGAGCCGATGTGTCCTTGCATCAACGGACCCATGCTGATGCTTTGATCCATCGCAACGACGACATTTCCTTTCCGTGCGACGAGTACCAGCCGACCATACGCACGGGTCCATTCCGCCAATGGCAGAGCTGCGCAACCAGGTTGTTCAAGTCAGGCGTTTCGGCGATCCTGACGGGCTCGAGGTGGTTGACGCTGCCCTGCCGACGGCCGGGCGGGGCGAGGTCCGGGTTCGCGTGCTCGCCTCGGGCGTCGAGTACACCGATGTGGTGATACGCCGCCACCTCTACCCACAAACCATGATGCTGCGGCCGCCGTTCGTGATGGGCTACGATGTCGTGGGAGAAATAGATCAGCTCGGCGAAGGGGTGAGCGGCTTCCAGATCGGCGACCGCGTTGCCGACATGACCGTGGTCGGGTCGAACGCTGCCTATCGCACGCTGCGAGCCGACCACCTGGTTCGCGTTCCGCCGGGCGTTGACATGGCGGAAGCGGCCGCACTCATTCTCAGCTGGACGACCGCATACCAGCTCCTTCACCGCACGGCTCGGGTCCGGCGAGGCCAGCGCGTGCTCGTACAGGGAGCCGCTGGCGCCGTGGGCCAGGCGCTGCTCACGCTCGGCAGGCGAACCGGTCTCGAGCTTTGGGGCACCGCGCGTGGCGAGCAGGCCGCGCTGGTCCGCGCGCTCGAGGCCACGCCGATCGACTATCAACACAAAGACTTCTCGCGCGTCCTGCCGGGCGGGTTCGACGTCGTTTTCGACGGCGTCGGCGAAGATCGCTATCGCCGATCGTTCGCAGCGCTAAAAAGCGGCGGCTTGCTTTGTGCCTATGGCTACTCTGCAAACGTGCATGGGCAGAGTCGCCTGCCGATGCTCCTGGTGGGGATGGCGCGCGTGTATCTCTGGCGGCGGCTGCGCAGCTGGCTGCCGGGAGGCAAGCGGCTGCGAATGTACTCGATCAATGCCATGCGGGCACGACATCCTGCCTGGTTTCGCGAGGACCTGGAGAGGCTGTTTGCAATGCTTGCGACGCACACCATCCGTCCGCGCGTCGCTGAACGCATCTCCTTCAAGGAGGTTCCAGAGGCGCACCGCCGCCTCGAGGCCGGCGGTCTCGACGGGAAGCTTGTCCTGTGTCCGGACACCCCACCACCGCAAGACCCACCAAAAGCCCTGCCACTACGACATCCATGATCTAACCACGTGCTCGTAGGCATTGAGGTCCACCCATGCGGAGATGGGCTGTTCGGGTGGCAGCAGGCCCATCTTCGGGGCAGTACCTGAACGTCCGCTTTGGCCATCAACGGAATTCGTCGGGAAGCCGATCGCTGCCATGCGACGGCAGGGGGCGAGCGCCGACGATGCCTCGGCGCACGGGGGGACGACCTGCTCTTCGCCGCGTCGAGCCGCTGTGTCGACGTCGGGCGACACGGGCTTCCGGCGTTGCCGCCCTCCAGGGGCAAACCTATCCTGCGAGTCGGACGGCCGTCCGGCGATGTCGGCCTGGATAGGCGCTCGTGCCATGGACGCTCGTGAGAGGGGAGGCAGCGATGGACGACATCCTGATCCGGGGCGGCCAGGTGATCGACGGCACCGGCGCGCCGGCCCGCTTGGCCGATGTGGCGATCCGCGCCGGCCGCATCGTCGCCATCGAGGCGGACCGGGCGGACGGCGCCGATCGCGTCATCGACGCCCACGGCCGAGTGGTGGCCCCGGGCTTCATCGACATCCATACGCATTCCGACTTCACCCTGCCGCTCAACCCGAAGGCCGAGTGCAAGATCCGCCAGGGGGTGACGACCGAGGTGGTCGGCAATTGCGGCTTCTCCGTCGCGCCGGCACTGCCCGGCAAGGCCGACGCGCTCAGCGAGTACCTGTCGGGCAGCGCCCCCTGGCTGACCTTCGAGGAAACCGACTTTGCCCGCTACATGGACAGCTGGCCCGACATCGCGGTGAACACCGTGATGCAGGTCGGCCACAACACGCTTCGCCTGATGGCGATGGGCATGGAGAACCGCGCGCCGCGCGAGGCGGAGCTGCGCCACATGCAGGACATGCTGGCGGAGGGGCTGGAGGCCGGCGCGCTCGGCCTGTCGTCCGGCCTGTTCACCGCGCCGGGCAGCTTCAGCGACCGCGACGAGCTGCGCGCCTTGGGTCGCGTCCTGAAAGCCCACGGCGCCCGCTACTCCTCCCACATCCGCGACGAATCCCATGCCGTGCACGAGGCCGTCGCCGAAGCGATCGACATCGGCGAGCACTGCGGCGTCCATGTGCAGATCGCCCACATGAAGCTCAGCGGGACCGACAGCTGGGGCCAGGCCGATCGCCTGCTCGCAGCGATCGACGCCGCCCGCGCCCGCGGCGTCGCCGTGCACGGCGACCAGTATCCCTATGACTGGGCCACCAACCCGCTGCGCTTCCTGCTGCCGCCCTGGCTGCATGAAGGCGGCATTTCGGCGACCCTGGAGCGCCTCGCCGATCCCTATGTCCGCTCGCGCATCCGGCAGAAGATCGCCGAAGTCGGCTTCAACAATTTCGGCCAGATCGAATCGTGGGC
>JAEZHS010000445.1 GCA_023436825.1 Pseudomonadota bacterium
CCATCGCGGTGGCCGACGGCGTGTAGACCTTCTCCCGGGTGACGTCGATGTGGGTGTCGTTGAGATGAAGCGCGACGTTGGCCAGCACCCACACACCGAGCCCGGCAAGGATGCAGGCCGCCGCATAGAGCCTCGACCCGATCGCCCCGAGGCCGGTCCCGAGCGGCAGCCGCACGCCGGCCGCGAAGAGGAGCACCACGGCGACAAGCCAGCCCGCCGCCCACATCAGCGCATGGAGCTCAACGGCGTGCCCCCCGTGCATCGCTCAGCGCCGCGCCAGGGCCCGGACCGTCAGGAACAGGCCGAGCAGGATGACCGAAAGGAAAAAGCCGACGTCGGACAGGTACATCGCACCCACCGCGAAGGGCGTGAAATGGGCCAGCAGGGACAGGCCGAGCATCCAGTTCTCGAAGGGCTGCGGCAGCAGCGACGCCAGTGTGTCGATCGACCAGAGAATGCCGAACAGCCCGAGCGACACGACGGCGGCAACGATCTGGTTGGCGGTCAACGCCGAGATCATCAGGCCGATCGAGACCAGGGCCGCGCCCAGCATCACGAGTCCGACGTAGCCGCTGTAGATCGGGCCCCAGTCCGGATCGGCGTAGGCCGACAGCACCGCGGCATAGACCAGCGTCAGGCTGGTCATCGTCAGCAGCACCACCATGCAGGCGATGAACTTGGCGGCGACGATGTCGATTTCCGCCAAGGGCGCCGTCAACAGAAGCTGGAGCGTGCCGCTGCGACGTTCCTCGGCAAACTGGCGCATGGTGAGGAGCGGCACCAGCAGGATCAGCTGGACGGCCGACTGGAAGAAGATGTGCACCAGGGTCGCCTGCTTGGCGACGATCAGCGAGACTGTGAAGGTGTAGCCGCTCAGCACGACGAACACGGCGATCACCGCATAGGCGATCGGCGACGTGAAGAGCGTGCGGACCTCCTTGCCCACCAGCGTTGCCACTTGGCTACCCATCGGGCTACCCATTGGGCTCCCCATCGCGCTCATTGCATCGCCTTTGCCTGCGTGAGTTCCAGGAACAGCGCTTCCAGGGTGGACGGCACCGGCGCGGCCACCGTTTCATGGGCGATCTGCTCTACTGTCAGCAGCCTTCCGTCGAGCAGGATGGCCACGCGGTCGGCCGTGCGCTCGATCTCGGCCAGGATGTGAGAGGTCACCAGGACGGCGCAGTCCTGCGCCAGGTCCCTCAGCAGGCCCCGCAATTCGATGATCTGCCGGGGATCGAGGCCGTTGCTCGGCTCGTCGAGCACCAGGAGCTCCGGCTTGTGCAGCACGGCCTGGGCAAGCGACACGCGCTGGCGATAGCCGCGGGACAGCCGCTCGATGATGGTCTTGCGCACGCTTCCCAGAGCCAGCCGCTCGACGGCAGCATCGATGGCACGATCGAGGGCGCTGCCCGTGATCCCCCGCAGACGCCCCATGAAGGAGAGGTACTCGACGACGCGCATGTGACCGTAGAGCGGAGAATCCTCCGGCACATAGCCAATGCGCTCGCGGGCCGCGCGGGCGTCGCGCACGACATCGATGCCGGCAACCCGGACCGTCCCCGAACTGGGATAGAGATAGCCGGTGACGAGCCTCAGGATTGTGCTCTTGCCGGAACCGTTTGGCCCAAGCAGCCCGAAGACCTCGCGCTGCCCGACCTCGAAGGAAACGGCATCGACCGCCAATCGGGCGCCGAAGCGCTTGCTCAGCCGGTCGAGCGAAAGGACGGCCATATGCAGCTCAGGTACCCGGCACGACGGCGAGCCCGGATCGGCCTCGCCGTTGATCACTCTGAAAGATCAGTCTCCGCCAATCAGTCGTAGAACTCCGGCGCCTTCTTCATTGCCTTGAAGGCATCCGGATCGTGGGCGGTGAAGAAGTCGGCCTTCTCGTTCGCCATCTGCATGCGGATCCATTCGAAGGCGGTGAGGAAGCCCTGCGGGTTGTAGGCCAGCACGATGTTCGGCGGAATGCTCTTTTCCACGTTCTCGCGCATGTAGACGTTGTCGCCTGTCAGGATGATGAGGCCGGAGTTCTTCAGCCGCACCGTCATCATCTGGCTGCCGGGCGTGTGGGCGACCCAGCGCTTGACGACCAGGGTTCCGTCGCCGAACAGATCGAGGTCACCCTCGAGCTGGATCATCTTCACCGCATTGGGGTAGTCGGTGTTTGCCGACCTGAGCGGCAGGACGTCGCCGATCATGTAGGGCCCGCCCGTCCCTGCCTTCGGCCAGAACGCATTCTGGATCTCGTCCCTCTGCACGACGATCGTCGAGTTCGGGAACTTGCCGACGTTGCCGCCATGGTCGAGATGCAGGTGGCTGGGGACGACGTACTTGATGTCGTCGGGCTTGAGCCCGATCTTCTGGAGCTGCACGTCGATCGCCACGTCCGGTGTGTTGACCGGCTTCAAGGCGGTGAACGAAGCCCCCCAGTAGCTCGGGTCCTTGATGATCTTGTCGTTATTGCCGGTATCGAAGAGCACATTGCCCTTCGGATGCCTGACGACATAGAAGCCGACCGGGACCTGGATCGGCGGTTCGTTCGACGCGCCGTTCACCAGGGCGCCCTTGCCGATGGTGAGGGCTCCGGAGCTGAAGGCATAAAGCTTGATGTCCTGCGCCTGGGCGACAGAGAAGCTGCTGCCGATGGCGATTGCTGCGATACCTGCTAGCGCCTTGCCCAACATGCGTTCCTCCCGCGGTTGGTTCAGATTGTTTGCTTGGCATTGGCGGCCCGTCGGCCGCTCGCGTATCACACTCTCGCCATAATTAACGCCCGCGACTTTTGCGGAGTCAATCGGAAACGCCCACGCCGGCGCCGGGATCTTCCAGATATGCGGCTCGCCGGCTGCCAGCTCACCGCGATCGGGGCCGATCTTCAGGCGGTGTGTAGTGGCTCATCATGAAGTCAATGTCGGCGAACGATCGAGACCATCCTGCCATCATCATCGAACATGACGTCGACGGCGGCCGATTCGCCTGCCCGGGTGTAGGCCCAGCGAACCAGAACCTTGCCGCTGGCGTAGGCCCTGATGCGCGCCGGTTGACCGAGCAGCCGCGTGGCGTCCGCCATGGTCGATTGTCCGGCAACGAGCTGGTCGACGGCGGACTTGTCGAATTCATTCCCGATCTGCCGCGAGCAGGCGGCCAGCATCAGCGTTGCAAGCAGGACGAACACGACCGCACACCGCATGACGGGACGGTGCGGTAGTGCTGCTTACAGTGTCCTGTCAGCACCTCGACCTTGGGGCGGTGCCTGTCTCGAACGCTGGAATTGGATAGAGCGATTCCCGATTGATGGAACCGCGAGCGGTCCCATCAAATCAGGAATGCGCGTACCAGGGGGTGTTGCAACAGGCATATTCCATTCGGCTGATTACAGCCGAACGGAATATGCTCTAGGGTTCGCTTTATAGTCGTCAGCATAGGCGCGCTTTCATGAATTCGTGCGGTTCGTAGATGGCCACGGCTCGCATGGCGCCTCCTGCCCGGCGTCGTACTTTCTTGCGTCTGGCTGCTGCGACCGCCCTGGCCGCGCAGGGGCGCGCCATCGCTCAAGAACGCCGCTTCACAATTGGATTTGCCAACATCACGAACGATCCCGGTGCGCGGCTCGAAGGCCTCGGCTTCTCTGGAGAGGACGTTCGCTCGAGCTTTGTGCTCGGCGCACGAGGTCTGCCGGTCGACTTGGTACTCTACGACAATGCGCGCGAACCGGCAAAGATCGTCGCCAATGCCGAAGATGCCGTGCACCGCAAGGTCGACCTGTACATTCAATACTGCGACGACCCGACAGCGAACGATGAAGTCGCCAAGCGACTGGCCGCTGCGCGAATTCCAGTCCTGGCGGTGAATTTCCCAGTCGGCAACGCCCCACTCTATGCGTCGGACAATCGCGAGGCCGGCCGCATGGCCGGCGAGGCGCTGGGCAAATTTGCCCTGACGACGTGGCCCGGGCGCGTGCTTGCCGCCGCTATCCTTGGCGCCGTCAAGGATCCTGCGCAGGCCGTCCAGGCTCGCATTGCCGGGATCACCGAGGGCCTGAAGCGGCATCTTCCGAACGTCGCGCCGATCCAGCTCGACAGCGGTGGCAATTTTCTCGAGGCGCAGGCGCAACTGCGGCGCTTCATTGCCAAGGAGAGCGGCGCGCAGATCCTGGTGGCAACGCTCGACGATTCGACGGCCCTTGCCGCAAAAATCGGCGTGGAGACGGTGGGCCGGTTGCCCGACACGGTGATTGTCAGCCAAGGCTGCGATCCTTCAGTCCACGGCGGCGCCAGCTCCAACAAGGTGATCCATCCGAACAACCGCAACAGCGTCGTGCTCGGTTCGGTGGCGTATTTTCTCGATCGCTACGGCCGTGATGTCCTGCCTCTCGCCTGGAAGATGTTGCAGGGTGAGACCGTTCCGGCACGCACGTTCACCAGCCATGTCCTGGTGACGGCAAGCAACGTGTTCCGAATTTATCCTCCGATCGACATGAACTGATCCTGCGGTTGGCCTCATCGAGGCTTCAACGGTGCCAGACCGTAGCGCAGGACCGCATTGGTCTGTTCGCCGTCGCGCTCTACGAGGCCGAGGAGACTGACGGAGTCATCCGAAGCGATCGCAACGGTCGGGTAGAGCCCGAACGAGCTGAGCTTGCCGCCGTCCATCAGCTGTTCGCCCGATGAGAGGACACGCGCCGTCTTCCCGTCGGCCTTCATCAGGAAGACGCCATCGGCAACAGGCCCTTTGTCGATGGAAGCGACGAAGGCCACGGCGCCGGTATGGCTCATGGCCGGCCACGCGCCGAAGGACGAATAGACGCCGCCGCCTGGCGCCGGCTGCCCACTCACGGCGATTGTCTGTCGGTCGGCGCCATCGGCAACGAAGATGCCGAAATCCGACCCAGTTCCCTTGGTGAAGGCGCCGAAGGCAACGCGGCCGGAATCGTCGAAGCCAATCCTTTCAGAGAAGCGGGCGAAGATGCCGCCTGTAGGCGCCGGATCGCCCGTGCCGACGAGGAGATGCATGGGCGCCTCCGACGGCGCGACGAAGATGGCGCCGAGCGCCGGCCCCAGCTTGACGACAGCCGGAAAGGCGACGGCCCCCTTGTCGTTGACGACCGGCACGCCGAAGCCCGTGAAGAAACCGCCGCCTGGTGCCGGCTCGCCGGTTGCGGCGACCTTTGAGAGCTGATGGACGGCACCGACCTTGCGGGCGACATAGACCACCTCGGTGGTGTCGCGCCCATGCCGCACCCAGGCGAGAAAGGCCACGTCGCCGCGACTGTTGAGAGACACGGCCTCGAACTCGGCGAAGACGCCGATACCACCGAGGATTACCGGCGCCTTCATGCCCGAAGAGGCGATCGTCCGCAGCTTGCCATCGCTGACGAGGAACACGCTAGCCGCTCCCCGGCCGCCGCCGAGTGTGGCAGTGAAGGCGATGTCGGAAGCGTCATTCATGGCCGGGGTAGGCCGCTCTCCGAAGCCGGCGATCAGCTGGCCCATGCGATCCGGAACAGGATCCCCGGCAACCGCTATGCGCGCGATCTTCCCATCGGCGTTCGCGAGAAACAGCCCCTCCTCCGACGCGCTCCGCTGAATAGTGGCGTAGAAGGCCGTCTCGCCCCGGTTGTTGGTAGCCAGGACCATGGTCATCAGTTCGAGGCCGAAGCGGTCGAAGATGCCGCTGATGCCTACGGGCTCGCCGGTCACGGCCAAGGCGCGCAACCCGACGTGACGAGGTCCCGCCGGCACTTCCGGTTGCGCCGAGGTGGACTGGTCTGTGACTTCGAAAGATGGCGCTGAGGCCACCGCAGCCTGCCGTGGCGGCGTCAGGACCACCCAAAGCACCCCCGCCCACAACGCGGCGATGGCCACGAGCGCCATACCCAGGCGGCGGCTTGTCGGGCCTAGGATCGAGCTTGTCGGCCAGGAGTCCTCCGTCGATTGTCGCCGAGCAGCCCGCATGCACATGGGTCAGTTCTTCAGCATTGCCGCTTTGAGCGTCGAAACGTTGTGCTTGATCATCTTCAGATAGCTGTCGGCGTCGCCGCCGGGTTTCGATAGGGCATCGGAGTAGAGGGTGCCGCCGACGGTCGCGCCGGCTTCACGCGCAACGCGCTCGATCAGGCGTGGATCGTTCATGTTCTCGATGAAGATCGCCTTCACCTTCGTCGTGCGGATTTGCTGGATCAGTCGCGCGATGTCCTCTGCCGAGGGATCGGTGTCGTTGACCATGCCGCGCGCCGGCGTCATCTCGATATCGTAGGCGCGGGCGAGATACTCGAAGCCATCGTGAGAGGTGATGAAGCGCCTCTTCGAGCTCGGTATCGCCGCGAGTTCGCTCCTCGCCCAGGCGTCCAGCGCACGGATCTCCTGCGCGTAGCGCTCGGCCTGTGCCCGATAGAGAGTGGCGTTCGGAGGATCGAGCCGGGCCAGTCCCTCGGCGATGTTGGCCACGTAGAGGAGACCGTTGGCGGGGTCGTGCCAGGCGTGCTGGTCGGTCTGCGGCCCCTTGACGGCGCCCCGAGGCCGGTCGTCGATTATGACATTCGCTCCCTGCGAGGCGACGAGCTTCGTGCCGCGGAACGGCGCCTGCTTCAATAGGGTTTCGGCCCAAGGCTCAAACCGCGGATTGAGGCCGTTCATGATGAACAGTCGCGCATCCGCCACGGCACGCGCGTCAGCCGCGGTAGGCTGATAGAGCTCGCAATCCGCGTCGCCACCGACGATCGTCGTCAATTGCACCTTGTCGCCGGCGATTCGGCCGACCATGTCACCCAGCACACTGAAGGTTGCGACGACTTTCGGCCGTTCCGCGGCCTGGGCGTGGGCTCCCGCGAGCGCCAGTAGCGTCGCGAGGAAAGATCGCCGGGCAAGACGGTCGTGCATCAGTCCCCCCTTCAGATCGGCCTGGTTGCCTTGAGCGCCGCCGTCAGGACGCGGCTTGCCGGAACGAGAGTTGAAGCGGCGTAGATGAGCGCTGCGGCACAGGCGATCGCCGGCCCCGACGGGACGTTGAGATGGTAAGACGCGAGCAATCCAGCGTAACCGGCCAAAACGCCGAAGCCAATGCTGAGGCCGACCAGCGGACCAATGCGCCGCGCCCAGCAGCGCGCTGCCGCCGGCGGCAGGAGCAGTGGCACACCAGCGAGCAGCGTGCCGAGCGCCTGAAATCCAGCCACGAGATCCAGCACGACGAGAACGAGGAATATGGCGCGGTAGGCGCTGTCGCTGGCGCCCGTGGTGCGCAAAAAGGCCGGGTCTAACGATTGAATCGCGAGCGGCCGGAAAATGAAAGCCAGCGAAGCGACGACGACGCTCGCGATGGCGACGATCAGAACCAGCGCCGGGACGTCGATCGCGAGAACCGTGCCAAGCAGCACGTGCATGAGATCGACGTTGGTGCCACGCAGCGACACGATGAGGATTCCCACGCCGGTCGACGCAAATAGAAGGCCGCAAGGCTTGCGTCCTCGCGCTGTTCACCGAACCGCGTGCCGAGCAACATGAGGAGGACTACGGCGATGCCGGTGATGAGGCCGCCGATGCTCAGGACCGCAAGCCCGCCACCGGCGAGAGCGAAACCGATCGCTGCGCCCGGCATCACCGCATGCGAGAGGACATTGCCGACAAGCCCCATCCGCCGCAGCAGGAGCAACGTGCCGAGCGGACCGCTGGCGACCGCAAGCGCGATGCTCGTGACCAGGGCGGTCCGCATGAAGGCGTATTCGGCGAAGGGAGTGACAAGGATGGACCAGGCGCTCATGTCGACCACTCACCGCCAGGATGGCATCGCCGGCTGCCGCCGCGAACCGGATTCCGGCGGTGTGGCCAGCCCCGCCTCGATGAGCCTCTCCGGTGTCAGGGCCGTCGCCGTCTCGCCCCAGGCGATCGCCTTGCGCGCAAGCAAGAGGGTTTCCGGAAAGATCGCGAGAACCTGCTCGAGGTCGTGCAGGGCGACCATCACGGTGCGACCCTCGCCATGCCAGCGCTGTATGAGGTTCAGCAGGTCCTCGCTCGTGGCGGCGTCGACGCCGGCAAACGGTTCGTCGAGAAGGACGATCGCCGCATCCTGCACGATGACGCGGGCGAACAGGGCACGGCGGAACTGGCCCACCGAGAGCTCGCCAAGCATGCGGCCAGCAAGATCGTCGAGACCGACAGCCTGCAAGGCGCTCATGCTGCGCCGCCGCAGTTCCGATGGGACACGTCCCAGGACGCCGATCCTCGTCCAGCCACCGAGTGCTGCGAATTCAAGGACCGAGATCGGGAAATCGCGGTCGATGGAATCACTTTGTGGCAAGTAGGCACGATCGGCCGGGACCTCTGCCCCGGCGATGTCAATTGATCCGCGGCGCGGCGCAACAAGCCCGGCGATGGCGTGCAGGAGCGTGGTCTTGCCGGCGCCGTTCGCGCCGACGATCGCCGTCAACGAACCCGCTGCGAAGACACCGGACACGGCCTCGATGGCGACGCGATCGTGGTAGCCCAGCGTGAGATCTCGCACCGTAACGCGCCCGCATCTGCCATCGCGCCGCTGGAATCCGACTTCCTGCCGGTTGTTCTGTTCGCTCATCCGCCCCGCCGGTCCATGGCGCCTGTCTTCCGGTAGTCCCTTCAGGCACCGCCGGTTGAACGGACCCGAAGGCCGCGGCGACGGTCAGTCAGGTTCGGCGCCCGTAGAAGCGCCGGCCCGGCTGCCGCCCTGGCATGCCTACATCACTGGATGGCGTCGATCGCGACGAACGTTCCGGTCATGCCGACCGCCTTGGGCACGGTCATCGAGAAGAAGAACGTCGCGCGGTTGCCGCTGGCGACCTGCGCGGCCATCAGATCCGTCCGCACGTTCTCGATGATGTGGATGCCGTTATCGGTGAGCAACATCTGATGGACCGCGAATGCTTCGTTCGGGTCCTCGCTAGGGATCACCTCGACGGCCCAGGTATCGGCGCCAACGGCAACAACCTTCTGGTCGATCAGCCATTTTGCGGCGGCCTTGCCGAGACCCGGTTCGCCGCTGTTGTACTCGGTGTTCTTCGCGGGATGCTGCAAGAAGAGGTCGACCCAGCCGGTGTGAAGGATCACGGCGTCTCCTTCGCGCAGCGTCGTGTTCGTCAATTTCAGGCCGGCCTGCAGGTCTTCCGCGGTGATGACCGTTCCCTTGTCGATGCACGGGGTGCGGCAGTTGGGATTGCTCTTCAGTTTGTTGGCCTGCTGATAGACTTTGACAAGGTCGATGAACACACCACGCGTGGCGAACGGCTTCAGGTGCTCGAGCCCGAGCTTGGTCATGTTGTTCTGGTTGATGTTTTTTCCCATGGCGTTCTGGTTGTAGTAGCAGTCGCCCCTTCCGATGTGTCCCATGCCATCGAGGTGTGTTCCGACATGGCTCTGGCTGAGCCAGGTGTCTTCCATATAGGTGAGATCGTTCTTGCCGAGCGCCGCTCCTGGCGCGAGTCCGCCCGCCGTCAGCACCGACTTGGTGAAACGCGAGCCGAACAGCGGCACCCCGTCGACGAGATCGTTGGTCAGGCTGGTGATCTTGCCCTCCTTGATCTCTGCAGCCGCCGCCTTCGTGACGGCGGGCGTGATGCGATTGGTGGCGCCGGTCTGATCGTCCTTGCCGAACGGCGACGGCGGCACGGTCTTGGTGCAATCACTCTGTGCAAAGGCGCTCGAAGCCATCGCGATGGCAGTCACGAAGGCGATTCCTGTCAAGGCTGACATCAGTCTCATGACAATCTCCTCCTGCTGTGTGCGACCGAGGCCGCATGCCTCTTTTTGACGAGGTCTGAAGGAAGGCTTGCCTACTGCCTGGGCAAAGTCAACAAAACCGGCACGCTGCCTGCGTATTTGCTGCACATCTGAAGTGTCGGCTGGATGGCGTGCATGCCACTTCCGGATTCACTGGCCAAAGCGCAAAATCAGACCACAGTCGTTGGTGCCTTCCGAAAACCGCTCCGAAACACAGGGGGAGACCATGCGGTTGCGCGTTGGCGTGTCGACCGTGATTGCAGGGTCAGCGTTTCTCTCAGCTCGCCCTGCGCTCGCCCAGGCGGACCCGCAGTCGCCGCTCAGCGCCCCATCGCTCAGCATTACCGTCACGGCGACGCGGCTCGATGAAGCGCGAAGTTCCATCCAGCCGAGCCTCGGCGCCACGACCTACGGCTTCACGCCGCGCACCATCGACAACGTGCCGTTGGGCGAGAACGCGCCACTGAACCAGGTGCTGCTGCGCGCACCCGGCGTCGTCCAGGACAGTTTTGGGCAGATCCATGTGCGCGGCGACATGGGCAACGTCCAGTACCGGCTCGACGGCGTGCAGTTGCCGGAGGGCCTGTCGCTGTTCAACAATGTTCTGGCCACGCGCTACGTAGCGCGGATGTCGTTGCTGACCGGCGCGCTGCCCGCTCAGTACGGGCTGCAAACAGCAGGCGTCGTCGACATCACGCTCAAGTCCGGCACCACTGATCCCGGCGCCGAACTGTCCATCACCGGTGGCTCGCGCAACTACGCGCAGCCGGCTTTCTCCTACGGCGGTCGGTCAGGGAAGATCGACTACTTCGCGGCCGGCCAGTACATCCACAACGGCCTGGGCATCGACAACCCGACCTCGTCGCTCACGCCGATCCACGACGATACTGACCAATGGTACGGGCTCGCGAAGGTCACAGGCATCGTTGACGAGAACACGCGGCTTTCCTTCATCGCCGGCGGGGCAAGCTCAGGGTTCCAGATCCCCAACATTCCCTTCGTGGCGCCCAACTTCGCGGTAAACGGCGTCGACAGCTGGAACAGCTCGATCCTCGATCAGCGCCAGTGGGAACAGACCTATTTTGCCATCGCCTCGCTGCAGAAGAGCTACGATGACGTCAATTTCCAGCTGTCGGGTTTTACCCGTCATTCCAGCCTGTCCTACCAGCCCGACTCGTTTGGCGACCTGCTGTACAACGGTATCGCGCCGTGGACGAAGCGCACGAGCTTCAGCATCGGCGTGCAAGGCGACGGTTCCTGGAAGGTCTCCAACGCCCATACGCTGCGCGGCGGCTTCGTGCTGCAGCGCGAGCGCGCCACTAGCTTCACCCAGGGCAATACGCTGCCGCTGGTGCCCGCCCTCAACGATCCGACCGGAAGCCTCATCGCACTCGACAATCCCGTCGGCTTCACCGACGGCTCGGACCTTACCGGTTGGACCTACGGTCTCTACGCGCAGGACGAATGGCGGATCGCGCCAACCGTCACGGTGAATTTCGGGCTGCGTTTCGACGCCATCAACGGCGCCACTCGGGAGAATCAGCTGAGCCCGCGCATCAACGTGGTGTGGGAGCCCAGCTCGACGTTCACGGCCCGCATCGGCTATGCGCGCTACTTCACGCCGCCGCCGCTCCTGCAGATAAGCGCCGGGTCGATCGCCGCTCTGGCCGGCACCGTGGCCTTTCCCGAAGTGACGACCAACGATCCGGTGAAGGCCGAGCGCGCCGACTACTTCGACGCCGGCGTCACGGTCACGCCCCTGCCCGGCCTGACGCTCGGCCTCGGCGCCTACTACAAGATCGCGCAAAACTCGCTCGACTTCGGCCAATTCGGCGCACCGATCACGCGGACGTCGTTCAACTATGCCAATGTCATCATCAAAGGCGTCGAATTCACCGCCAGCTACGATGAAGGACCCTGGTCGGTCTATTTCAACGGCGCTTTTGGCAACGGCATCGGCAAGAACATCAATTCCGCCCAATTCAGCTTCGGGGCGACCGAGCTCGCCTACATCGCCAACAACTACATCACCCTCGACCACACCCAGGGCTGGACCTTTTCGACCGGCGCCGCCTATACCTTCAACGCCGACAGGGAATGGGCGACCAAGGTCTCGACCGACATCCTGTTCGGCAGCGGTCTGCGCACCACCGTCGTCACGCCCAACGACCTGTCGCTACCCAACTATGCCGTCGTCAACGCCTCGCTGGCGCAAAAGATACCAACCGGTCTCGGCAAGGGAACACAGCTCCGCTTCGACGTCGTCAACCTGTTCGACAACCAGTATCAGATTCGCAACGGCCTTGGCGTTGGCGTCGGCGCTTCCCAGTTCGGCCAACGCCAGACCTTCCTGCTGACGCTGACACAAAGATTCTGAGGAATGGCCGCTCGACGCGTGAATCCACTGCGCGTCAGGCTATGCTAGGCCAACAAGAATGGGGGTAGCCAACCGATGTCCTGCCGATTGCTGGGTTTCACGGGCGCCTTGCTGCTTGGCGCCGCTGCCGCGCCGACGTTCGCCCTTGCGGTCGATCTGTCGAAGATCGAGACCATCGTCGTCATCTACGCCGAGAACCGCAGCTTCGACCATCTCTACGGGGTGTTTCCCGGCGCCAATGGCATCGCCCAGGCCACGCCCGAGCAGAAGACACAGCGCGACCATGACGGCTCCGTGTTGCCCTACCTGCAGGTGTGGGGCGCCGACGGCAAGCCCGACCCGAACTTTCCCAAGCTGCCCAACCAGCCGTTCCGAATCGACCGGCCGCCGATCGACAAGAAGGCCGACCAGGTCCTGATCAGTCCGATCCACGCCTACTACCACAACGTCGAGCAGATCAATGGCGGGCGTAACGACATGTTTGCCGCCATATCGAATGTCGGCGGCTGGACGATGGGATATTTCGACGGCAGCGGCATGAAGCTCTGGCAGTGGGCGAAGGACTACACGCTTGCCGACAATTTCTTCATGGGCGCGTTCGGCGGCTCCTACCTCAATCATCAGTGGCTGGTCTGCGCCTGCACGCCGATGTTCAAGGACGCACCGCCCAGCATGCGGGCCGCGCTCGACAAGGACGGCAAGCTGCTGAAGGCCGAGAATTCCCCCTCAGCCCGCGAAGGCGCCGTTCACATGCGCGCCGGCGGCGCGCAGGTCACGCCTGACGGCTATTCGGTCAACACCACGCAACCGCCCTATCAGCCCAGCGGCGTGCCCCCCGCCCCGGCCGGCTCGCTCGAGCTCGCGGATCCGAAGGGCGCGCCGCGCATGGCCGAGCCGCTGCCGCCGCAGACCGCCAAGACGATCGGCGACACGCTCTCCGCCAAGGGCGTGACCTGGGCGTGGTACGCCGGGGGCTGGAACGCCGCTCTCGCCGACGGAAGGAGGCCACCGTCGGAAAAGCGGTCGGTCATCTATACCCGCGCCGACGGTGCGGTGAACTTCCAGCCGCATCATCAGCCGTTTAACTACTACCTCCGCTATGCGCCAGGTACGGCCGAGCGCGCCCAGCATCTCAAGGATGGCGAGGACCTGATGCGCGACATCGCCGCTGGTACCTTGCCCAAGGTCGCGCTCTACAAGCCCGTCGGCGTCCTGAACCAGCATCCGGCCTACACCGACATCATGAGCGGCGACGCCCATATCGCCGACCTCCTGGAGAAGCTGACCAAGAGCCCACAGTGGGAGCGCATGGTCGTAATTGTCACCTACGACGAGAACGGCGGGTTCTGGGATCACGTTCCGCCGCCGTCCGGTCCCGGCTGGGGCGACCGCTGGGGACCGGCGACGCGCATCCCAGCGTTGATCGTCTCGCCCTTCGCCAAGCGCGGGTTCGTCGACCATACGGCTTACGACACGACGTCGATCCTGAAGCTGATCACCCGGCGCTTCGACCTCGAGCCGCTGCCCGGTGTGCGCGAGAAGATGGGCGATCTAACCGGCGCGCTCGACCTGCCCTGACGACGTGCGGCACATGTTTCGAAAGAAAGGCGCCTGCGCCAGGTTCAAGGGACTGCTGGCTCGGCGGGATGCAATCGAGCGGTGGTAGGACATCGAGCGTGAAGCCACTGGCGAGCTTTACGCAAATGGTGCAAGCTCAATGAGATCGAGCTGGCTGACCGAGCAGCCCTACGCGTGGATGTGCTCGTGTTCGTGCGAGCCGCCGCCGTGCGAATGGCGCCCGCGTGCGCGGTCGGCCGGCACCAAATGCAACTGCCCATGGCGCACGCCGCGCTGGCTGACCGTCTCGTCCGCCAGTGCCCGCACCGCCTTGACGGGACCGCGCAGCACCGACACTTCCAGGCAGGAATCGTGATCGAGATGGACGTGAAGCGTCGCGACCTGCAGGTCGTGATGCTTGTGCTGCGATCGGGTAAGACGCTGGCCGAGCTCTCGCGTCTCGTGATCGTAGACATAGGCCAACGTCGCAAGGCAGAAGCCCTCGGCCTTGCCGTCGCCCCCGAGCTGCTGGCCGGCCTTGACGTTGCGCAGGATGTCGCGCAGCGCCTCCGAGCGGCTGGTGTAGCGCCGCGATCTCATGTGCCGGTCGAGCGCATCGACGAGGTCGTCGTCGACCGAAAGGGTTATGCGCTGCATCGATCCTCCACTTGCCTGGCCGGACGGCAGTATGCACTATTTTCCATTAGTGCATACGAAGCCTCTCCTCTGCGTGGTCCTGCTCGTCGCCGGCGGCGCGGCCAGGGCGCAGACTCAAGGCCAGGCGCCGGATCCGTTCGGCCCGGGCACGGGAGCCTCGACGGTCCTGCCCGCCATCACCGTCACCGCGCCGCGCTCGCTCGAGTCCGAGCCGACCGATGCGGCGAGCGAGAAGCGAATCTCGGGCGAAACGCTGAACACGCGGCCGGTCGAGCGGCCGGGCGAGGTGCTGGAGGCCGCCCCCGGCCTGATCGTCACCCAGCACAGCGGCGAGGGCAAAGCCAACCAGTATTTCCTGCGCGGCATGAATCTCGACCACGGCACCGACCTCGCCATCTGGCTCGACGGCATGCCGATCAACATGCGCACCCACGGCCACGGCCAGGGTTATGCCGACATCAACTTCCTGATCCCCGAGCTGCTCGAGCAAATGATCGTCAAGAAAGGCCCGTACTGGGCCGAGGAAGGCGACTTCGCCTCGGCAGGCTCCCTGCGACTCGCCTACGCCGACCGGCTCGAGCGCAACGTCGTGCTGGCGACCGGCGGCAGCTTCGGCTACTGGCGCGGCCTCGCCGCGGGCTCGATGGCGTTCGGCCAGGGCGCGCTGACGGCGGCGGGCGAGGTCGTGTTCTACGACGGGCCGTGGCAGGCGTCCGACGCGCTGCGCAAGTTCAACGCCTTCCTGCGCTACAGTGAGGGCACGCGCGACAACGGGCTTTCGATCACGGCGCTCGCCTACACCAATTCCTGGCATTCGACCGACCAGATCCCGGTGCGCGCCGTCTCCGACGGCAGCCTGAACCGCTTCGGCGCGGTCGACCAGACCGACGGCGGCGACACCCAGCGCTATTCGCTCAGCATGCGCTGGGCCCGGAGCGACGATCGCGGCGCCAGCCTCGTCGAGGCCTACGGCATCTATTCGACGCTGAACCTCTTCAACAACTTCACCTACTTCCTCGACAACCCCGACCAGGGCGACCAGTTCCAGCAGAGCGACAAGCGCAAGATCCTGGGCCTGAATGCGAGCCACTCGATCCGTCACAAGCTCGCCGGCTTCAACTCCGAGACCACGCTCGGCACGCAGGTCCGCTACGACGACATCGGCGTCGGCCTGTTCAAGACCTTCCAGCGCACGGCCTACAACACCGTGCGCTACGACCAGGTGAGCGAGACCAGCGTCGGACTCTATCTCAGGAACACGACGGCCTGGACCGACTGGCTGAAGGTGACGCTGGGCGTGCGCGGCGACCTGTTCATGGCCTCGGTCACCAGCGACAATGCCGCCAACTCCGGCTACACCTCGGCCTTCCTGGCAAGCCCCAAGGCCGGCGTGGTGTTCGGGCCGTTCAACAAGACCGAATTCTTCCTCAACGGCGGCTTCGGCTACCACAGCAACGACGCGCGCGGCGCCGTCATCACCGTCAATCCCGCCGATCCCTCGACCCCCGCGGCCGCCGTGCCGCTGCTGGTGCAGTCGAAGGGCGCAGAGATCGGCGTGCGCAGCCAGGCAATCAAGGGCTGGGATACCTCGCTCGCGGTCTTCCTGCTCGACTTCAATTCCGAGCTCCTGTTCGTCGGCGACGCCGGAACCACCGAGGCGAGCCGGCCCAGCCGGCGCATCGGCATCGAATGGACCAACAGCTATCGGCCGACCTCGTGGGCGAGCTTCGACCTCGACCTGGCCTTCACCCGCGCCCGATTCACCGACTACTCGCCGGACGGCAGCTTCATACCGGGCGCGCCCGATTTCGTCGGCTAGGCCGGCATCACGCTGGGCGCCGATACAGGCTGGTTCGGCGCGCTGCGCCTGCGCAGCCTGGGGCCGCGGCCACTGATCTCCGACGGCAGCGTGTGGTCGTCCTTCACCACGACGCTGAACGGCCGCGTCGGCTACGTCTTCGACTCGGGCATCAAGCTCAACCTCGATGTGTTCAACATCCTGAATACGCAGGCGAGCCAGATCGACTACTTCTACACCTCGCGCCTGCCGGGGGAGCCGGCAGAAGGCGTCGCGGACAGGCACTTCCACCCCGTCGAGCCGACCGCCTTCCGGCTCACGCTGGCCAAGGCGTTCTAGTAGCTCTGCAAGTGGTTATGCCTGCTTGGTTGAAGTCGATGCCAGCATTGCTGGCATCGGTGCCCAGTCCCACCAGGATGGCGCCCTCGCCTTCCGGGTCCTCTACGGTGCGAAAGAATTCACTGCAAATTGTCTGCCTGCACCACAGTTGTTGACAGGATAGAGCACTTCAGTTATATTTGGTCTCGCCGCCGCCTCACGGCGACGTCCGTTCTTTGCATTGTTTATCCGACACCTTGGGCGCGCCCGGCCGGCGTCGCCGCCATGCCACATCGCGCGCGCCATCGGCCTGATCGCCGGGCTCTCGAGGCGAACCGCCAGCCCATGAGCGCACTCCAGCGGGAGGGGCGGCCGGAAATGCAGAAAATGCCGAAATTCACTTTTGCGAGGCGACTGCAGTGCTTGCACCTCCGCCAGAGTCGAGAGGCGGCCGCACGCGGCGATCGTGTCCGAAAACCGCCAGACATGACGCCGGCGCATCCGCATTGTCCGCTTCCGACAAAGGAGCATCGACATGGCAACCCTGCGACGAGAGATCCCCGTGGCCGCCGGCGCCGCGCCGGTCTGGCAAAAGCTGCGCGACTTCGGCGCCGTGCACACCGAGGTGGCGCCGGGATTCCTGACCGACCTCAAGATGGACAAGGGCGACCGCGTCCTGACCTTCTTCAACGGCATGGTGGCGCGCGAGCGGCTGGTCACGTCGGACGACGAGACCTGTCGTCTCGTCTATTCGGTCGTCGAAGGCCAGGCGAGCCACTACAGCGCCGCCGTCCAGGTCTTCCCCGAAGGCCACGGCTGCCGCGTGGTGTGGACGATCGACCTCCTGCCCAACGAACTCGCGCCGGCGATCGGCGGCTTGATGGACGAGGCGGCGAAGGTGATGAGGAAGAGGCTGGCGGAAGACTGACGCACGAGTCGTGCGCCGCATGCTCTTCCTACATCGTCCTCTCCCCCAAGGGGCGCCCAAGGGGGAGAGGAACAAGAGGAGTAACGTGCTGCTGATCGAGGGGCCTAGGCCGCGTCCTGCTTGGGCAGCGCGTCCTCGTACTTCTTGAAGCCCGGCAGCTTCTCCATGCGCTCCATCCAGGCCCTCACGTTGGCGTGGGGCGCGAGATCGATGGCGGCTTCACCGGCATAGGAGACATCGCCGTAGACCGCGACGTCCGCCACGGTCGGCTCGTTGCCGACCAGGAAGGCGGATTTGGCGAGCGAGGCATCCAACACCTTCAACGCATCGCCGGCGAGGCCGCTGTAGAGCTGGTAGAGGTTGTCGTCGAGCTTCATGAAGCCGCGCTTCATGGCGCGCGGGCGATAGACGTTGGGAGCGAGCCTGTCGAACTCCCAGAACAGCCACTCGCGCACCCGCGCCTTCTCCTCGGGTGTCTTGCCGCCCATCTTGCCGAACTTGTCGGCGAGATAGAGCAGGATCGAGCCCGACTGGCAGAGCTTCAGGTCACCGTCGACCAACGCCGGCACCTGGCCGAAGCGGTTGATGGCGAGGTACTCCGGCTGCTTGTGCGCGCCGGCCCGCAGGTCGACATGCTTGTAGGCGAAGGGCTCGCCCATCAGCGACAGCGCCAGGCCAGCCTTGTAGGTCGGGCCGCTCAGCCAGATGCCGTACAGCGTCAGTTTTGACATGGTCTCTCCCAATTGATTAAGGATCACAGCATCGCACTTGAGTGCGCCCCGGTTAAGCCTGTATGAGCGGGCATGAAGATTTCGGCGCGCGACATCGATCACCTTTCCTTGACCCTGACCGATCCGGAGGCCGCCGCGACCCGGCTGCAGCAGCTCGGCTTCAACCTGACGCCGGAGGGCGTCGAGCCGCGCTGCATCTGCTTCCAGCCCGACCAGGACGACGTGCCCAACTACATCGAGCTGCTGCAGGGCGAGCCGCCGGTCACGGCCGTGGCCGCAAACGTGGCCGAGCTGGAGGGCGACGAACGCACGCATTCCTGGGAGACCGAGGACGGCTACGAGGTCGATGCCGGCGTCGTCGTCGGCGAAAGCGACGGGCCCCTGCCCTGGTTCCCGGTGCGCCATGAGACGCCGGATGCCTTCATGGAGCCGGAATGGATCGTCCATCCCAACGGCGCGCTGGCGATGATGGCGGTGCATGCTGTCGTGGAGAATCCCAAGGAGATTGCCAAGGCGTTGAAAGAAAAGTGGAGCGCCAAGGTCGAGGAGATCCTGGACGGCTGCATGGTGGTGAAGACCGGCGCCGTCGAATTGCTGATCTGGTCGGCGGCGGCCTACCAGGCCGAATACCAAGCAATCGAGGTGATGGCGCCGCAGGAGTTGCCGGCGATCGTCGGCGTCACCATCGCCGTCGAGCGCGCGCGGCCTCTGCAGGCCCTGCTGCGCGCCAACAACGTGCCCTTCGGCCTCGCCGAAGGCGACCGCGTGCTGACAGCGCCGGAGCAGTCGGGCGGCCTGATGTTCGAGTTCCTGCCGCAGAACTGACGGGAGCGCGGGCCTCCGGTCCGCTCATCATCTTCGTCTTCCGGACCGAGAGCCTCCGGCTCGCTCATGATTCATGAGCGCGCAAGATGCGCGCGGTCCGGAAGAGCAAGAACATGAGCGTGGTCGGCCCCCGCACTCCCGGATCAAGCTCCCGAGAACGGAGATCGGCCGAACTGCAGGGGCATCAAGGGTGGGCTGTCGCCATCCCCTTCGCGCCACCGGCCCGGCGTCAGGCCTGTAACGCGTTTGAACGCCCGGTTGAACGCCGCCTCCGATTCGTAGCCGCTGTCGACGGCGATGCGGGCAATGGCGTCGCGGCCGTTGCGCAGGCGATCGGCGGCAAGCTGGATACGCCAGCTCGTCAGGTACTCGATCGGCGGCTTGCCCAGCACGGCGTTGAAGCGCTCGCCCAGCACGGTGCGCGACGCGCCCGTTTCGCGTGCCAGATCGTCGGTCGTCCAGCGGCGCGCCGGATCGGCCTGCAAGAGCTGCAGGGCTCGGCCGACCAATGGATCGTTGAGCGCGGCCAGCAGGCCCTTGGTGCCCTGCGGCAGGCGGCCGGCATGGCGGCGCAGCAGCTCGACGAACAGCAGCTCCATCATGCGGCCCAGGATCACCTCGGCGCCCGGCGTCAGGGTATCGACCCGCGCCACCAGGTCGTCGATCGTGCGCGCGATGCCGGAGCCCACGGCCTCGTCGTCGGCGCGGTCGACCAACAGCTCGGGCAGCGACCGGAACATCGGGGCGAACATCATCTCCGCCGATTCGAGAAAGCCGCAAACGAAGCGCGTCGCCATCCCGCCGCCGCCATGGCTGAACGACCAGACGCCCTCCTTGGAGTCGAGATTGACGATGCTGGAGGCCGGCACGAACTCGGCCTCGCCGCGCCACAGCTTGTGCTCGGCGGCGAACGGCAGCAGCACGAGGTCGCCGGGCTTGAGCTCGCGGCGCGCGCCGCTCGCCGTTTCCATCATGCAACCTCCGCTAGCAACATAGTGGAAGATGCTGACGTGGCGCAGATGCGCCATGGGAATGGCGGGGTCATAGCGCTGCGGCGATAAAATCCCGAACGGTTCCGTGAAATTCGCCTTCAGGAAGATGGCGCCAGTCAGGCGCACGGCCCTCAGCATGTCCGCCAGGACGTCGGCACCGGGCGGTCTATCGGCAAAGGACGGCGGTGTTTCGGTCATTGTGACGCACTCTCTATCCGACGATATGTACGCCGCCAAGCAATGAAGGAGGCATTTTTGTCCGTTCAGCCCCTGATCAAGCCCTCAACCCCCGATTGGTCATCCGACCTCGCCAAGCTCGGCCCCCAGATTGCCGAGGAAGGTCGCATTTGCGATGTCGAAAACCGTTACGTAGGCGTCAATATCGCAACCTTGCGCGAGCATGGCTTCCTCGGCCTTGCCGTTCCTGCCGAGCTCGGCGGCGGCGGCCTGTCCCGCATCGAACTGGCCAACATGTTGCGCGAACTGGCCCATTATTGCAGCGCCACCGCGCTCGTCTTGGCCATGCACACCCACACGGTGGCTGCCGCCGCCTGGCGCTGGCGCTTCCAGAAGGCCCCGACCGACGGCCTGCTGAAGCGGGTCGCCGCCGAGCGCCTGCAGCTCCTGAGCTCGGGCGGCTCCGACTGGCTGCCCGGCTCCGGCACGGCCGAGAAGGTCGAGGGCGGCTACAAGATCAACGCGATGAAGATCTTCGCCAGCGGCGCGCCGTCGGCCAACATCTTCATGACCGGCGCAGTCGAGCAGACGGCGGAAGGTCCGACGGCTCTGCAGTTCGGCGTGCCGATGAATTCATCCGGCGTATCGATCGTCGAGACCTGGGACACGCTCGGCATGCGCGGTACCGCCTCGCATAACGTCAAGCTCGAGAACGTGTTCGTGGCCGATGCCGCGATCGCCGCCCGCCGGCCGGCCGGCGTCTGGCATCCGTCGTTCCACCTGATCTCGATGATCGCCTTCCCGCTGATCTACGCCGTCTATGCCGGCGTCGCCGAAGCGGCGCGCGACATCGCCGTGGCGGCGGCGGCCAAGCGGGTGCAGCCGGAGACGATCGATGCGGTCGGCCAGCTCGACACCGAGCTTGCCGCCACGCAAATCGCGCATCGCAGCATGGTCGAGACCATGGAGCAGGCGCAGCCCGGCCCCGAGACCACCAACAAGGTCTTCCAGCATCGCGCTCTCGTCGGACGCGGCGCGGTCAAGACGGTCGAGTTGGCCCTGGTCGCCGCGGGTGGCGCCGGCTTCTTCAAGAGCATGCGTCTCGAGCGCGCGTTCCGCGACGTCCAGGGCGCGCGCTTCCATCCACTGACCGACGGCCAGCAGCAGAAGCTCGCCGGCCGCATGGCCCTCGGCCTGCCGATCGACGGGTGATCTTGGAGGACACTCGCAGTTTGCCCGCTCATGTTCCTCTCCCCCACTAGGGGGGAGAGGTTGCGTGGGGGGCTGCAGGCGATCTTCGAAGCCCCTCCCCTTGCGGCAAGGCAAACGCCTTGTCAGTTCCCTCGACCGCAAGTTGCCACAATGAACTCCCGTTCCTACTGGACCGCCGTTTGCTGCGGTTTCCTCGTCCTCGCCGTCGGTTTGGGCGTGCGCCAGAGCTTCGGCATCTTCCTGAAGCCTGTTTCCGCCGAGTTGCATGTCGGCCGCGAGTTGTTCTCCTTCGGCACCGCGCTCTCCATGCTGCTGATGGGCGCCGCGGCCCCGCTGTCGGGCCGGCTGTGCGACCGTTTCGGCTCGGCCTGGACCATCGCAGGCGGCGGTGTGGTCTATGCGCTGGGCATGGTCGTGACCGCCGTCATGCATGACGGCTTCATGCTGGTGCTGGGCAACATCCTGGTCGGCATCGGCATGTCGGCCGCTTCGTTCGGGCCGGTACTGGGCGTGATCCTGCGCGTGGCGCCACCGGCCAAGCAGGCATTGGCGGTCGGCATCTGCTCGGCCGGCGGCTCGTTCGGCCAGTTCTTCATCGTTCCGCTGGCGGCCGTGTTGCAGAACTATTTCGGCGACTGGCGGCCCACCATGTGGGCGCTGACGGCCATTGCCGTGGTCATGATCTTCCTGGCGGTCGGCCTGAACGACAGCCGCGAGATCGCCGCCAACCGCGAGGCTTCCGGCGGCGGTCAGAGCGCCGGCGAGGCGCTGACCGAGGCGTTTGGCCAGAAGAGCTACGTGCTGCTGGTGATCGGCTACTTCGTCTGCGGCTTCCACGTCGCCTTCGTCGGCGGCCATGTGCCGGCTTACATCTCGGACAAGGGCATCGGGCTGTCCCTGTTCGGCATCAAGCTCTCGCCGGCCGAGCTCGGCGGCTGGGCGATCGGCATGGTCGGCTTGTTCAACATTGCCGGCGCCATCATCTGGAGCGCGATGGGCGCCCGCCACAAGCGCAAGAACCTTTTGGCGCTGCTCTACCTGCTGCGCGCGCTGGTCTTCCTGGGCTTCGTGCTGGCGCCATTGTCGGCGGCTTCGGTGCTGATCTTCGCCGGTGCCCTCGGCTTCCTGTGGCTGGGCACCGTGCCGCTCACCATGTCGCTGGTCGGCTTCATCTTCGGGCCGGTGCATCTCACCATGCTGAACGGCATCGTCTTCTTCAGCCATCAGGTCGGCAGCTTCTTCGGCGGCTGGGGTGGCGGCCGGCTGTACGACCTGCAGGGCAACTACGACATGATGTGGTGGATCTCGATCGCGCTCGGCATCGTCTCGGCCCTGCTGCACTGGCCGATCGTCGAGGAGCGGCTCGCGCGGCCGACCGCGGCGGTGCCGCAGCCGGCGTGACCATGACCGCAGGGTGGCGCTCCGTCGTCCTGTGGGGCGCCGCCTCCCTGCTGGTCGCCGCGGTGGCGGTGTCCTTCGTGATGTGGGGCCTGAACGGCCCGGCCTACCTGATCGACCTGATCGCGGCGTATTGCCTGTAGCCGGGTTGTCGCAGCACTGTTGCCGCCGTGACTCCGATGCTCGGTCTGGTACCTGCCGCGCTCGGCCTGTTCCTGTTGGCTGCCCCGGGCTTCGCCCAGAAAACTCGTGTCGCGGCGGCGGCGACTGATTCAGAACGCCGGCACCGGCGCCTGGGGCACGTCCTTCCAGAAATCGGGATCGTGGCCGAAGAACAGCTTCGACCCTCCCTTCTCCAGTGCCTCGAGCCGATCGAGCGACACCAGCATCTGTTCGCGGTCGTAGACGAAGCGCGGCAGGCGGCGCTCGCGCAGCGTACGGCAGAAGTAGCAGGCGTCGCCGGTGATCACGACTTCGCCCTTCTCGGTACGCACTTTCAGCGACTGGTGGCCGGGCGTGTGGCCGTAGGTCGGGATGCACACCACGCTGCCGTCACCGAACAGATCGTGCTCGCCGTCGACCTGCTTCACCGGATGGCCGTGGTCGAAGTCGGCGCGGAAGAGACCGACCTTTGCCGCCGTCTCGGGATCCTGCGCGGCCTGCCACTCGCGCTTCTGCACCACCATGGTGGCGTTGGGCACGAGTTCGTTGCCGCCGGCGTGGTCGAAGTGAAGATGTGAATTGATGATGTAGTCGACCTTGCCGGGATCGCGGTCGATCGATTCCAGACGAGATTTTATATCGTCGTCGGCGCCGTATTGCTCGAAGCCGAAGATGCGGGCCACGCGCTCACCCATCCGCCCCGCTGCGTCGGTGCGGCACTGCGGATGCATGCCGGTATCGAACAGCGCGCGTCCCTTGGGATGCTCGATGAGATAGGACGGGATGGGCAGGGCCACCTGGCCGTCCTCGCCTTCGATCATGTCCTTCAGGCGGCCGACCAGGCGGCCGCAGGTCATGGCGTACAGCTTCGCCGTCATCGGTTCCTCTCTTCCACATGAAAAGGCTAGCACATATGCTTCGCGCCGATGCACGTCCTGATTGCCTTCTTTGTCGCCCTGCTCTGCAGTGCGGCCTTGGTGCACGCTCAATCCGCCGATCCGCCCGCGCCGCGAGTCACGCTCGACATCGCCCTGCCGCCCCCGCCTGCTCACCGGTTGTCGGGCCTCGGCCCTCCCGGCCGCCTCGGCGGCGGGGCGCCCCGGCGCCAG
>JAEZHS010000446.1 GCA_023436825.1 Pseudomonadota bacterium
CGCCACCCCGCTGGTACTGGCGCGTCCACTCATACAGTCGATTGCGGTTCACCCCGATCGACCGGGCAACCGTCGAAACCGCTTCCCCGCTGGCCACACGGCCAACCGCTGCCCGTTTCTCCGCCTCAGACAGATAGCGATACTTCTTTGTCATGCAGTCCCTCTCTTACGAGAAACTGCCCGCATTTTCCCTGTCTCACTTTTGGGGCCCGCTACAACGGGCTAGGGTCAAAAACCCAATAAGGCGTGTTCGTCTACTTCTGCTTTCGCGCCGATTCCAGATATTGGTCGCGGGGATCAGTTCGTCCGAGAAGGGCCGCAAGGAGACGTCAGCCCGTTGTTCTCCTCAACGGTATTGAACCTAGGGCGCATCCAACATGTAGGCCAATCGGTAAACGCCTGATTCACAGGTTCCTGAGGAAGCCGCGGAAGCAATATCCAAAAGCTGCGGTGTAACGCTTTCAAGCTCGGGAACGCCGATCCCCTCGACAAGCACGACAAAAGAGACGTTATCCGCGATGTTCTCGCGCAGCTTCGCCTCCGCCGTGCCGGATATATCGGATACTACGCACTGGCCGACGTGGACTGCCGTAACTCCGTGCAGCTGCGCGATTGCAGGGGCCGCACTCATTAGTCTTTGCGTCGGTTCAATCTTTTCCTTGATCTCGCCCGATATCCGGATTGCGGCCAACGCACCTCCAATGCCATCGCCTATTGAGATCAATGTCTGGCATGGACTGCGAATGAAGTTCACAAGCCCTGGCTGCACCCGCTTTGACCACTCGGTGGGATTGTTCAGACTGGCAAGATGAGCGGGTGAGCAAAATGCACCGACGTGCGACGCTTCGTACAAGATAAACATCGCATGACCATCGGCCTTCGTGGTCATGTAGCGACGGCCTCGGAGCCAGCCAGGGACCCCAACTCGTTCTGGCATGTGTTCGATAGTGTGCCAGCGGTCAAGCTCGCGTTCGTAGCCCTTCAATAGGCCCGACCACATTGCATTAAAGGCTCGTCCCCGTAGCGGCATGATTCCCCCTTCGTGCGTCAGCACAACCATAGCATGCTGCTTGAGCTGCTAGATGTCCGTTTAGGGCCATAAGCCGACATCGGGCGCAGCACGGACGATACGAGGTCTTATTCGATCATCGTCTGATCAGGGACCTATCCCCGGCGCTGCGCGGCACAGCTGCACTTCGCTACTGCTGCGCGCCGTTTCTTCTTTTCAGGTGAGCGCCGACACGAGCCACAGACCCGCGCGGAGCCCCCGTCCATCAGCTCCGATGTTTGCAACCAGCGCCTCGCGCACGGCCTCGGTGGCGCGTGTGCGTTGCTCTTCCGAGCCGTTCTCGAGAATTGCCGGTAGAGGACCTGCTTGTGTGATGAACGCCATGCTTTGCGCGATGTCCTTGCCGTGCATCGGAACGTCGATAGCCTTGAGGGCGATCTCGCGAAATCCAGCGTCACTCAGAATTCCGCGGACGCGCTCCTCGCGGGCAAACGAAAACATTCCCGGTGCCAGCGGATCCGCTGGCGGTTGAGCTGGCAAATGCGGCCGCGCGGCCTCGATCGGCACACGAAACCACGGGCTCTCCGGCATGGTGCGGAAACAGACGAACACCAGCCGGCCGCCCGGCTTCATGCCGCTGCGGATGTTGGTGAAGGCCTTCACCGGGTCATCGAAAAACATCACGCCAAAACGCGAATACACCAGATCCGCCCAGCGCGGCTCGAACGCGTAGGTCGATGCATCAGCCAAGGCGCAGGACACGTTACTGTATCCCGCCTCGGCAGCGCGATGCCTGGCGAAGCCCAACATCGGGACCGAGACATCGACACCCAACGCTGCGCCCGACGGCCCGACAACCTTTGCGAAGTCCAACAGCGTGTCACCGGTGCCGCAGCCGATATCGACCACATGTTCACCCGGCTTTGCCGCGGCGGCTTTGAAGCTGACGCTCGTGACGGAAGTGAAGACATCGCTGATCACGGCTTGCTGCGAAACCCATGCGTGTCCCATGGTGCTGCTCCAAAAGGCGGCTCCACGGGAATTTGGCGTTGGCGCTGACGTTGACATTAGGTTGATGTCCTCAGTGATGCAGACGGCGAGCAAGCAGCCGCTACAGTAATCAGAGCATGCGCAAATGGCGTTGCCTAGCCTGGGGCCAATGTCGGCTTTGGGTCAAACCTGACGAAATGTTCCGCGTGACAAATGTCTGGAATCCGCCCGGAAGCAGACTTGGCGTCGCAGACTTTATGAGTTTTGACCCTAGTCTAACGCCGGTCGATCACCCGCCGCGCCTTGCCCGTCGAGCGCTCGACCGCGCCGGGCGCGGCCACTTCCACTGTGGCGCTGAGACCGCACATCCCCTTCAGCCGCTGCATGAGCTCCGCCTGCGACCGCGTGGCCGCCTCGCCGTCGAGCACGGTCCGCGCCTCGACCCGAACCACTAGATCGTCCAGCGCGCCAGCGCGCGTCAGCTCGATGACGTAGTGGCCGGTGAGCGCCGGGTCGCGCAGGATCTGCTCCTCGACCTGGCTCGGGAACAGGTTCACGCCGCGCACGATCAGCATGTCGTCGCTGCGGCCGGTGATCTTGGCCATGCGCCGCATGGCCGTGACCGAACCCGGCAGCAGGCGCGTGAGATCGCGGGTGCGATAGCGAATGACCGGCATCGCCTCCTTGGTGAGCGAGGTGAAGACCAGCTCGCCCGGTTCGCCGTCGGGCACCGGCTCACCCGTCTCCGGATCGACGATCTCGGGGTAGAAGTGATCCTCCCAGATGGTCGGCCCGTCCTTGCTCTCGACGAACTCGCAGGCGACGCCCGGCCCCATCACCTCGCTCAGGCCATAGATGTCGACGGCGTCGATGCCCAACCGGCGCTCGATCTCGGCCCGCATGCCCTCGGTCCACGGCTCGGCGCCGAAAATGCCGACACGCATGGCGGTTGCGCGCGGATCGACGCCCTGGCGCTCGAACTCGTCGGCGATCGCCAGCATGTAGCTGGGCGTCATCAGCACCGCGCGCGCGCCGAACTCGCGGATGAGCTGGACCTGCCGCTCGCCGAAGCCGCCCGACATCGGCACCACGGTGCAGCCCAGGCGCTCGGCGCCGTAGTGAGCGCCCAGCCCGCCGGTGAACAGGCCGTAACCGTAGGCGTTGTGGATGATGTCGCCCGGCCGCGCCCCGCCGGCGTGGAGCGAGCGCGCCATCAGGTCGGCCCACAGATCGATGTCGCGCGCCGAATAGCCGACCACGGTCGGCCGTCCCGTCGTGCCGCTCGAGGCATGGATGCGCACGCACTTCTCCCGCGGGATGGCGAACATGCCGTAGGGATAGGCATCGCGCAGGTCCGCCTTCGAGGTGAAAGGAAAGCGCCGCAGGTCGTCGAGCCGCCGCAGATCGTCGGGATGCACGCCCGCGCTCGCGCACTTGGCGCGGTACGGCGCCTGGTTGTCGTAGGCATGGCGGACCGCGGTGCGAAGGCGTTCAAGCTGCAGCGCACGCAGGGCATCGAGCGAGACGGCGGTTTCGGGGAACATGCTCTACCTGAATCCAAAGCGACGATAGGCGTAGCCCAGCCCGACCAGCGCGGCGCCGAGGCCGAGGAACGAAAAGACGCGCAGGAGGCCCTGCAGGCCCGCCATGTCGATCAAAAAGACCTTGGCGACCACGACGCAGACCAGCGCCATGCCGGCGTGCCGCAGCGTCGCGGTGTTGCGCAGGAAGCCGAGCGCCAGCAGAGCCACGCCGAACAGCAGCCAGACCGCCGAGTAGACGTAGAGTTCCAGGCCGGACGCCCCGAAGCCGCGGCGGACAAAGCCCGGATCGAACAGGTGGCGGACCTCGAACGACACGTAGGCGAAGGCCAGGATCGAGGCGGCCGCTTCGGCGAGCAGCGCCACGTTGCGGTTCGGCTCGACATCGTCGATCCATTGTCGTGCCAGCGCCGCCATCACGGCGGGCAACGCGTAGGCCAGGAACAGGCCGTTGGCGATCGGCAGGCGGCCGACATCGGCGTGGTCGAAGATCGGGTTGGCGAGCAGGACCTGCACGACCAGCGCCAGCGCCACGGCCAGCCCGCCGCTCACGCGCCAGGCCCACAAGGCCACGACATCCCGGCGCGTGCGCGCCAGCCAGAGTGCTGCGAGCGCGAAGGCGCCCCAGACAAGTACGTAGAACGAGCGCTCCATGAACTTCGCGTCGGGCGCCGTCATGGCGTCGTGACGGAAGACGCTGCGCACCTGCAGCGTGAGCAGCACGAAGACCAGCAGGGCGATTGCCGCTTCGGTCGCGCGCACCAGCTGCTCGTCGCCGGTCGGCCGCAGGAAGCGCAGGCCGGCGACGAGAGCCGCGATCGCAAGGCCATAGCCCCACAGGATCCAGTTGAAGACCGGCATGACGCCGAGCGGGTATTTCAGCACCTCGGGATTCAGCACGAAACGCACGACCACGGCCGCGAGCAGCAGCCAGCACAGGCGGCGCATGGCATGCTGGCCGAGATGGGCGGCAATGCCCGCGACGGCGGCGAATTCGACGGCATAGGCGACCGTGATCCATTCGCGGCGCAGTTCCAGGGCGATCGCGATGGCGATGAAGAAGGCGACGCCGGCCGCGCAGTAGCCCAGGGCCTCGGTGGCGCCCGGCATGGTGCTTCGCCAGCGCGCCAGCCGCTCGGCGGCCACCAGGAACGGCAGCGCGAGCGCGATGCTCAAAAGGCCCCACGGCGTGCCCTCGGCGGCGCCGCGCAGCACGTACCAAGCGAGCAGGAAGTGCGCGAGCGCGGCGCCGACGGCCAATGCGGCCCAGAAGCCCGGCCGCGCGGCGTTCCACAGCAGGGCGAAGGCCGCCGCGGCATAGAGGCCGCCGAACGCGGCGGCCATGCCGCCGAACTCGCTGGTGTCCCACCATAAGGCAAGTGCTGCGATCGACAGGATCGGCGCGCCGGCCGCGACGTACTGGAAGCGCGGCGTCCAGCGCGCCAGCGCGAAGAGGCCGATGCCGTGCGCAGCGAGCGCGAGCCAGCCCACGGTCTGCTTACCGTCGTCCTGCACGATCAGCGCCACGATCAGCGCGCCCGTCACGCCGAGCGCGGCCCAGACCAGGGCGGCGACGTCGATCGCTTGGTCGCCCTCGCCGAGCCGGCGCCAGGTCGCCCAGGCGAACAGCCCGGCGACGGCGACCAGGAACAGTCCGACCCAATGCAGGCCGCCCGCCAGCGACAGCATCCAGAGCACGGTCCAGATCGCCGAGCCTGCCAGCACGCCCCAGCCGAGCGGCCACCAGCCGCGGAGCCGGATGACCCAGAGCGTGCCCGCTGCGATCGCCAGCAGGTAGCCGAACAGGACGGGCGTGTTGGGCGTCTCGCTGCCGATGATGGCGGGGCTCACGAAGCCGCCGACGAAGGCGAGGCCGGCCACGAAGATGCCGTGGCGCAGCGAAACGCCGATGGCGAAGGCCGTCAGCGCCACGGCTCCGCCGCCGGCTGCGGCCTTGGAGATCATGTCGTAGAGCGCCACGGCGGAGAACAACGCGCCGTACAGCGAGGCGACTCCGGCCGCCGCCAGCGCCTGGGCGACGCGCTCGTCGCGATTGCGGACGCGCTCGGCGACGCCGATCAAGGCAAAGCCGAACAGCGCCGCCAGGATGACGCGCACCTCGGGCGACAGATAGCCTTCCTCGATCGAGTAGCGCACGAGGAACACCGCTGCGAGCGCCAAGGTGACCGCACCGACCCAGACGAAGGCGCGCGCGCCGAGACGCTGTTCCCAGCCGACCTTCTCCGGCTCCGCCGCAGGCATCGGCGGAGGCAAGGGCACCGGCTCGGGCTCGAATGGCGGCGCCGGTGGTGGTTCGGACACCGGCTCGGGCCGCGAGTCTGGCAGCGGCTCGGACGGCGGTACGGCAGCTTCGGCTGCCGGCTGCTCGACGAACGGCGGCGGCAGAGACGCCTCCGCTAGCTGCCGCTTCAGCCGTGCAAGGTCCGCGGTCAGGCGCTCATTCTGGTCGCGCAGCCGCCCCGTGCGCACCAGCGCCACGATGGCGATGATCGGCGTGCCGACGGCCCAGGCGATCCCCACCAGGATCAGGAAGATATCTTCCACGGGCCGTCGGCGTCTGTGGGTTACTCGGCGGCGACCCGGGCGGCCTGGCGGACGAAGGCGGCACGGTTGTCGCGAGCGACGATGCCGCGCTTCACCACCATGCGGTGGTTCTCCTTGCGCGCAGCGCGCTTGATGTCGGCCAGGACATCGCCGTCGCACAGCACGAAGTCGGCGCTGTTGCCCTCCTTGATGCGGCCCTGGTCGGCCAGCCGCATCAGGTCGGCCGCGCTCGCCGTCGAGAAGAACAGCGAATCGCGGGTCGAGATGCCGATCTCGCACATGTATTCGAGCTCGCGCGCGTTCTCGCCGTGGCGGTTGTGCGGCGTGCCGGCGTCGGTGCCCATGGCGATGCGGCCGCCCGCCTTGTAGTACATCTTGATCGAGGCGATGTGGCGGTCGAACACGCGGCGCGCCTTTTCGATCACGTAATCGGGGATCGAGCGGTCGCCGTCATCGTAGCCCTTCAGGATGTTCTTCACCGCAGCCAGCGTCGGCACCAGCCACACGCCGCGCTCCTTCATCTCGGTGATGCACTCCTCGGTCATGAAGATGCCGTGCTCGATCGAATCGATGCCGCCGCGCACGGCGTTCAGGATGCCGAGCGCGCCCTGGGCATGGCTGGCGCAGCATTTGTGGAAGCGATGCGCCTCGCTGATGCCGGCCTTCATCTCCTCGGCCGAGTAGTGCGCGTCCTCGGGGTTCACGCCGGGGGTCATCACGCCGCCGGTCGCCATGATCTTGATCAGGTCGGAGCCGGCATGGACCTGCTCGCGCACCGCCTTCACCACCTCGTCGAGGCCGTCGGCGACGCGGCCGGTGCGGTTGCCGTGACCGCCGGTCATGCAGATCATGCGGCCGGCGCAGCGCATGGTCGGTCCGAGGAAGCGACCGCTGTTGTAGGCGTCGCGGATGGCGAACTCGATGTAGTCCTTGCCGCCGCAGTCGCGCACGGCGGTGATGCCGCCCTCCAACGTGTTGCGCATCAGCTCCATGCCGCGCACCGCGATCTGCGCGGCGGTCATGCGATCCTGCACCGCGCCCGGGTTGCCCTCGGCGCCGCTCAGCGAATGGACATGGCAGTCGATGATGCCGGGGATCAGCGTGCCGCCCGCGGTGTCGACCTTGTCGCCGGAGAAGCCCGTGAACTCGGCCGCAGGCGCGACGCGCTTGACCTTGCCGTCCTCCTCCAGCACCGCCTGCCCGTCCAGAACCTTCTCGCCATCGAATACGCGACCGCCGACATACAACGTGGCCATTGACCCATCCTTGAGGTTGTAAATTGGCGGCGAGTCTGCCCGCGCGCTCGCCGCGCGGCAAGTGCACCCGTTAACGGCCCGCCGTGCGCTGCGTGCAGCCCAGCGGATCGGCCGGCGTGTCGCCGCCCATCGCCTTCAGGCGCGCGATCTCGGCGTCGATTCCCACGATGTGCGGATTGTACTTCTTGGCCAGCTCGAAGGCCGCGACAGCCCGTGGGTACTCGCCCATTTCCGCGCGGATCATGCCGAGACCCGAATAGGCGCCGAAGTGGCGCGGCTCGCGCTTCACTGTCTCGCAAATATCCGACAGCGAAGCCGGGAAGTTGCCGAGCAGCCAATAGGCGGTCGCCCGCTTGTTCCAGGCCTCGGAGAGTTCGGGCGCGATCTCGATCAGCTTGCTGAAAGTTTCGACCGACTGCCTGAGCTCGCGCTGCTGCATCTCGGCCATGCCGCGCAGCATCAGCTCGCGCCGCGGGCCCTCCGGCACCATGACCCACTGCTCCCAGATTGCCGCCTCCAGCGACTGGATCGCCATGGGGTCGGTCGCGGTCTGTAGCTTGGCAAACAAGGTGTCGAGCATGGGGTTGCTCCCGCCGTTCTGCGCCAGCGCGTTCGCCCCCAGCATCACGCCGAGCAACGCGGCAAGGCAAGTGCGAAGAACAGTCATCGGTGGTCCTACTGCAGCGCAGCAGGCTTCGGCCCGCCCGTCGCCCAGTCGAGCAACTCGACGGTATGCGCAATCGGAATGCCGGTCCCCGAGGCGATGTTGCCGATGCAGCCGAAATTGCCCGCCGCGACGACATCGGGCGCGATGCTTTCGATGTTGGCGACCTTGCGATCACGCAGGCGGCGCGACAGCTCGGGCTGCAACACCTGGTAGGTGCCGGCCCAGCCGCAGCAGAGATGGCCCTCAGGCACGTCCTTCACGACGAAACCGGCGTCCGCCAAGAGCTTCTTGGGCTGCTCTATCACCTTCTGGCCGTGGTGCATGGAACAGGCCGAATGATAGGCCACGGTGAGCGGCCGCGCGGTCACGTTCGCGAGACCGACCTCGAGCATGACCTCGCTCACGTCCTTGGCCAGCCGTGCCACCTGCTCGGCCCGCTCCTTCCATATGGGATCGTTGGCGAACATCGCGCCGTAATCCTTGACGGTCGTGCCGCAGCCCGACGCATTGATGACGATGGCATCGAGGCCCGCGCCGTCGATCTCGCGCATCCAGGCCTCGATGTTGCGCCGGGCCAGCGCCATCGCCTCCTCGTTGCGGCCGACATGCAGCACCGACGAACCGCAGCAGCCCGAGCCTGCGACGTTCACCACCTCTATATCGTGGCGGGTCAGCAGCCGCACCGTCGCCTCATTGACCTCGGGCGCCAGGACCTGCTGGCCGCAGCCCGGCATCAGCGCCACGCGCTTGCGGCGCAGGCCGGCGGCGGGAAAGGTCTGCGGCCGATCGACCAGCGAGCGTCCTGCCAGCCGGTCCGGCACGGCTTCGAGCATCGCCCGCAGGCGACGCAGGAACGTGGCGCCGCCGGCATCGGCGCTGCGGTCCGGCAGCATCGTGGCCAGCGGCTTGGCGAGCCGGCCCAGCATCATGGTCCAGCGGAACAGCGCCGGCCGCGGCATCACCCAGGCCAGCAGGCCGCGCATCAGCCGGTCCAGCAAGGCGCGCTTGTAGCGCTCCTCGATGTGGTGCCGACCGTGATCGACCAAGTGCATGTAGTGCACCCCCGACGGGCAGGTCGTCATGCAGCTGAGGCACGACAGGCAGCGGTCGACGTGGCGGACCTCCGACGCCGTCGGCGCGCGATCTCCCTCCAGCATCGCCTTGATGAAGTAGATGCGCCCGCGCGGGCTGTCGCGCTCGTCGCCCAGCAGCACGAAGGTCGGGCAGGTCGCCGTGCAGAAGCCGCAATGCACGCACTTGCGCAGGATGTGCTCTGAGCGCGCGGTCTCCGGATCGGCGAGCTGCGCCAGGGTGAAGTTGGTCTGCATCGCTAGCCCATCCGCCCCGGGTTGAAGATGCCTTTGGGGTCGAAGCTCTCCTTCACCCGCAAGGCCAAAGCGGCAAGCGCCGGAGCCTGCGGATGGAACACCGGTACGCTCGCGCG
The DNA here is from genome assembly GCA_023436825.1 of Pseudomonadota bacterium. The sequence goes on from JAEZHS010000446.1 coordinate 9,473, forward strand.
CGTTGCCTCATCAGCGCGGATCAAGGTCGCATGGCCACTGCGAAGCGCGCCGCGCACGAGCGCCTGGTCGCCATCAACGGCGGGCGGCAAGGCGAGCCAGATCAGGCCACCGGACCAGTCGTAAAAAGACCTTGCAGCCGGGCGCTGTGCCTTGATGCGGGCCATGACGCCGGGACCGTCGGTCGGCGGACAGGAGATCTTCCACACAACGCCTTCCGCTCCGGCAAGCGCCGCCATGTCCCGCACGTCGCGCCAGAAAGTGCGGCTTTCGAGGGTTCCCAGCTCTTCCATCGTGCAGCCGGCGTCGACCAGAAGATCGCGCAGTCCTTTCAGCCTGGCTTCGACCGAGGGCGCCACGCCCTCGAGACGCAGGGCGGTGCGGCCATCGGCATGGGCGGCCCCGGAGACCTCGTGCGGACTGCCCATCGCGGCGCACATGGCCTTCACCGCCCTCTCATCGGAAAGACCCTGCAGCACCAAGGTGCGCGTCTGGTCGGGCGCTGGCAGCACCTTGACCGACACCTCGTCGAGCACGGCGAGCGTGCCCCACGAGCCGGCCAGGAGCTTGGAGAGGTCGTAGCCGGTGACGTTCTTCATCACCTTGCCGCCCGACTTGAAGGCCTCGCCACGGCCGTTGACGCCGCTGAAGCCCAGCAGGTGATCGCGCGCCGCGCCCGCCGAGATGCGGCGCGGGCCGGCGAGATTGCCCATGACCGCGCCGACCAGGGTGCCCTGGCCCGCGTCCCGGCCCAGCAGCGGACCGAGATCGGGCGGCTCGAACGCCAGCATCTGATTGCGCTGGGCCAACAGCGCCTCGACCTCGCGCATGGGCGTGCCGGCGCGCAGCGTGACGACGAGTTCCTCCGGTGCGTAATCGACCACACCGGAAATGCCCGAGAGGTCGAGTACCTGGTCGCAGGTCATCGGCTTGCCGATGGCGAGCTTGCTGCCCTGGCCGCGCACGTCGAGGGTGACGCCGTCGTTGAGCGCCCACTCCACAGCCTGCCGCAGCTCCTTTGCGTCGCGCGGCTTGATGATGCCGGCCATCGTCTAGAACCGCGGGATGTCGGGGAACGGGATCCTGTTCTGGTGCACGACCAGGCGGCCGAGCTCGGCGCAGCGCCTGAGCTTGGGGAACACCTTGCCCGGATTGAGCAAGTGGTCGGGATCGAAGGCGCACTTCACGCGCATCTGCTGGTCGAGGTCGATCTCGGTGAACTGCTCGCCCATCAGGTCGCGCTTCTCGATGCCGACCCCATGCTCGCCGGTCAGCACGCCGCCGACCCGCACGCAGAGGCGCAGGATATCGGCGCCGAACTCCTCGGCACGCTTCAGCTCGCCGGCATCGTTGGCGTCGAACAGGATCAGCGGATGCAGGTTGCCGTCGCCGGCATGGAAGACATTGACCACCCTGAGGCCGTGCTTCTTCGACATCTGGCGCATCTCGGCCAGCACCTCGACCAGCCGACCGCGCGGCACCGAGCCGTCGAGGCACATATAGTCGGGCGAGATCTGGCCGACAGCGGGGAACGCGGCCTTGCGGCCGGCCCAGAACAGCACGCGCTCCTGCTCGTCGCGGCTGACGCGGATGGTGGTGGCGCCGCGGCCGCGGGCGATTTCGGCCACGCGCTCGACCAGGTAGTCGACCTCGATCGATGGCCCGTCGAGCTCGACGATCAGCAGGCCCTCGACGTCCATGGGATAGCCCGCGCCGACATAGGCCTCGGCGCACTTCACGGCGTCCTTGTCCATCATCTCCATGCCGCCGGGGATGATGCCGGAGGCGATGACGGCGGCGACGCAGTCGGCCGCGCCCGATTCGGTGGGGAAGCCCAGCAGCACCGCCCGGGCCGTCGATGGCTTGCGCAGCAGGCGCACCGTGACTTCGGTGACGACGCCCAAAAGACCTTCGGAGCCGGTCATCAGGCCTAGAAGGTCGTAGCCTTCGGAGTCGAGATGCTTGCCGCCGAGCCGCACGACCTCGCCGGTCATCAGCACCATCTCGATGCCCAGAAGGTTGTTGGTGGTGAGCCCGTATTTCAGGCAGTGCACGCCGCCCGAATTCTCCGCCACGTTGCCGCCGATCGAGCAGGCGATCTGCGAGCTGGGGTCGGGGGCATAATAGAAGCCTTCGTGCTCGACGGCCTTGGTGATGCCGAGGTTGGTGACGCCGGGCTGCACCCGGGCGCAGCGGTTGGCGTAGTCGATCTCCAGCACCCGGTTGAACTTGCCCATGCCCAGCAGGATGGCGTCGCCCACCGGCATGGAGCCGCCCGACAGCGAGGTGCCGGCGCCGCGCGGCACGACCTTGACCTTGTTGTCCTGGCAGTAGCGCAGGATGGCCGAGACCTGGGCCACCGTCTCGGGCAGGACCACGACCAGCGGCATCTGGCGGTAGGCCGAGAGCGCATCGCACTCGTAGGGCCGCATGCCGTCGAGGTCGTCTATGACTCCCTCTCCCGGTACGACGGCCCGCAGCGCCGCCACGATCTCGGAGCGGCGGGCAAGTATGGCGGGATCGAGCGGCGGCATCTGCATGCCTCGATCCTTACGCCAAATGAAAAAGCGGCGGAAGCCGAGGCTCCCGCCGCTTTTCGAATTCGTGGACGCCCTTCGCCTTAGCCCTGGCGGGCCTTGAAGCGCGGGTTCGTCTTGTTGATGACGTAGACGCGGCCCTTGCGGCGGACGATGCGGCTGTCCTTGTGGCGCGTCTTCACGGACTTGAGCGAATGGCGGATCTTCATGGTTCTTCTCAACAAAAGCCCCGGCGGAGCCGGGGGAATTCCGAAAGAGCGCGGAAAATAAGGACCCGGAAGCGCCGCGTCAACCCATGGCCGACCGAAAATTCATCAATGATCAGAATGGCTTGGGGGCAGGACCGGGCCGGCACCCGGTCCCGCCCCTCCCGTTATCCTAGAAGAAGACGTAGGACCGGACCACGACGTTCTTGCGGCAACGGGCATCAGCGGGCGCGGTCGGGTCGATGCAGGCGGTGTGGAACGACCAGCGCGAGACCGAGCCGTCGGTGACGGAGTCGTAGCATTTCAGCATGGAAACCTCCGTCGAGGTCTGCCGCGGGAACCAGTACCACTCGTGGTCCGGCCGGTAGGTGAAGCGGGTCGTCTCGCCGACGCGGTCGTCGTAGATCCGGTAGTTGTTGATGTAGGGCTGGTCGGCGAACGACGGCCAGGCGCAGAGCACGAACGGGAACTGCTCGACCGTCTCCATCGGCTTGGCGAGGTTTATGGACATGAACCGCCGCGACATCTTCGCGTCGGCCTCCGCCTCCGTGTAATGCTGCTGACGACCGAAGTTGCGTAGGTTCTTCGTCAGCAGCTCGCGGCAGCGCACGCGGCCCGAGTTGTCGTTCAGGTCGTTGTGCACGAGGTTGACGTAACGGGCGTTCACGCCGGGATTCTTGTTGTCCTGGTCTTCCGTGCGGTCGCCCGTGTAGTCCTTGTCGAAGACGTCGTGGTTGTAGACCAGCGCGTCGGTGGAGCCGGGGAAGAAGTCCAGCAGCAGCTTTTCGATCTCGGGGTAGAACACGCGCTCCACCTCCGCCGCGTCGTAGAAGTTCGAGCACTTGGACTCGAGATGCGCCAGCGAGACGCCGAGCCGGTCCATGCATTCGGGGCTGTTGGGCGAGAGTCCGGGGTAGTACTCGCCGATGCGCCGGGCATCGCGCATCACGTGCGGGAAGTAGAGGTTTCGCCGCCGGTTGTCCTCCTCGTTCTTGCGTAGTTTCGCCGCGAGCTCGGCGTACGCCGGGTCGCGCCAGATGGCGTTGGATGGGACGATCGAATACGACGGCCGTTCGTGGACAGTATAGGCCAGAGGCAGCACCAGGCCGCCCTCCGGGGCCTTGAGGCTGTTCGACTCGCGGATGTATCTCACGCACTCGTCGTAATCGCGAAAGGCAAGGCCCCACCGGGTCTTGATCGGGCCGGGCGGCGCCTTGTCGATCATGTCGACGACGCGCTGGCCCTCGCCCCCGGCGATCTCGGCAAGCGCGTCCTCGATCGCCTTGGCGGTTCCCGCATCGCCGTCCTTGTCGAACGACATGTAGGACAGCCCGCCATTCGCCGCGACGGGCGGCGGCTGCCCTTCCGTGCGCTGCAGTGACGGGACATAAGGCGACCAAACGCCCTTGCTGTCGGCCGCAACGTTGTTCTCGGCGACTTTGAGAAGGCTCATCATGTCCCTCCTTGATTGTACACCCGCCATTTCGGCGTCGATTGGCTGGAAGTATAGAACGTTCTCGCCGATGCCGTCGTCCGATGATGATGAACTTTATCTATCGGCTGATGAGAAAAGCTTCCGCCATCGACGCGATGGATCTCTTTGACGTCCCGCAAGGAGGAGATTTTTCCAAACTGCGGCGAACGCGATTCAACACGTCACGGCGCATCTGCGAACGGTCGATCCAAGGTGCCTCTCGCCGCCGGTCGGTTCGATCGACCGCCCTTCCTCGCGAGAATTAGTCCTGGCTGCGAGCGAATGACGGGACAGAAGACACTTTCGTAGGCGGCCTCATCTTTGGTTTTCCCGATTATTTACCTCGGTCGCCGGGCGGCCGATGTTTTGCGGCGTCGCGGCCGATTAGCGCCGCCCCTTCACTCTATCCGCTGCCGTAGAGGCCGCTCGAGAATGTTCATGCCGGCAGCGCCCGCATTCGACAGAAGTTTCAACGCCTAGGGTCAGCAAGTCCGAAGGAGCAAGTCAATGAGCTATTCGACCATCGAGGTGAAGCCAGTCAGCCCCCGGCTGGGAGCGGAAGTGTCGAACATCGACCTGTCCGTCCCGCTCGGCAACAAGGCGGTCGACGATCTGCACGCGGCGCTCGCCGAGCACCAGGTGCTGTTCTTCCGCGACCAGAAGATCGACCTCGAGCAGCACAAGCGTCTCGGCCGCTATTTCGGCGAGCTGCACATCCATCCCAACACGCCCGGCCCGGAAGGCCACCCGGAGATCCTGCCCATTCACGCCGATGGCCAGTCGAAGCGAGTGGCTGGCGAGAGATGGCACTCCGACGTCTCCTGCGATGAGCAGCCGCCGCTCGGCAGTATCCTCTACCTCCACACGGTTCCGCCGGTCGGCGGCGACACCATCTTCGCCAGCCAGACGGCGGCCTATGATGCGTTGACGCCGGCCTTCAAGACCTTCCTCGAGGGACTGACCGCGACGCATTCCGGCGACCGCTCCTATCGCCGGACCAACAAGCTTTTGGGCATCGACGATCGCGACCGTGTCTTCCCGCAGGCGGTCCATCCGGTCGTGCGCACGCATCCGGTCAGTGGCCGCAAGGCGCTGTTCGTCAACGAAGGGTTCACGCTGCACATCAACGAGCTGTCGCCGGAAGAGAGCCGCGCCGTGCTGGACTTCCTCTTCGCCCACGCCACCCAGCCGGCTTTCCAGGTGCGCTTCCGCTGGCAGCCGCACTCGATCGCCTTCTGGGACAACCGGGCCGTCCAGCACATCGCGATGTGGGATTACTTCCCGCAGGTCCGCTCGGGCTATCGCGTCACCGTCAAAGGCGATCGTCCCTACTGATGACCCAGCAAGGACACCTTGTCATCAGCGGCGTGTTCAAGACATTCCGCGTGAATGGCGATCCCCTGCGGGTTCTCTCCGGACTCGACCTCGAGGTCGCGCCCGGCGGCTTCCTGACGATCGTCGGGGCGAGCGGTTGCGGCAAGTCCACCCTGCTGCGTCTGGTGGCGGGACTCGACACCGCGTTCGACGGCAGCGTGCAGGTCGACGGCGATCCGGTCACGGCACCCAGCCTCGACCGTGGTCTGGTCTTCCAGGAGTCGCGCCTGTTCCCATGGCTCACCGTCGCCCAGAACGTCGCGCTCGGATTGCTCAACTCGCCGCTGGACAAGGCACAGCGCCGGCGCGAGGTCAGCGCGCACATCGAACTGGTGGGGCTGGGCGGCTTCGAGAAGGCCTATCCACACCAGCTCTCCGGCGGCATGGCCCAGCGCGTCGCGATCGCGCGCGGGTTGGTCAACCGGCCGCGCATCCTGCTGCTCGACGAGCCCTTCGGGGCGCTCGATGCGTTGACACGGGCGCACCTGCAGGACGAGCTGCAGCGCATCTGGGCGGCCGAGCGCACGACCATGCTTCTGGTCACGCACGATGTCGAGGAAGCCACCTATCTCGGTGACAAGGTCGTCGTGATGGCGCCCCGACCAGGACGCATCGCCGCGACCTTCGACGTTTCGTTCGCGCGGCCGCGCGAACGCACCGATCCTGCTCTCGGCCGGCTGCGCGACGACGTCATGGCGGCCCTCCAGGCGACCGCGTCGACGAGCGTCGCGCCGCCCAAGCCGGTGCCGACGCCGGCCGCGACCACCACGCCCCTTCTTGTCTCCGCAGAATAGGATCTCGACAGATGTTGCATCGCCGCACCTTGATGGCAGCACTTGCCGGCGCGACAGCCGCGCCCGCCATTGTCAGCGCGCAGCCCGCCAAGCCGGTCGTCATCCGGTTCGGCTTCGCCAATGTCGGCGTCGACAATCGCCAGTTCTCGGGCGGCAATCCGATCGCGGTTGCCCACGCCGAGGGCTATTTCGACCGCGAGCTGGCCGACCGGCCGGACGTGCGGATCGAGTACTCCTTCTTCAAGGGTGCCGGCCCGGCGGTGAACGAGGCCTTTGCCAACGGCCAGCTCGACTTCGCCTCGCAGGGCGACCTGCCCCAGGTCGTGGGCCGCGCAAGCGGCCTCAAGACCCGCCAGCTCGCAGCCGGCGGCGCCCATGCGCCGATGTACCTCGCAGTCCCGTTGAACTCGGAGCTACGCTCCGTGAAGGACCTCAAGGGGCACAAGGTCGCGATCTTCCGCGGCACCAACAACCATCTCGCCGCCGTGAAGGTCCTGGCTGCAAACGGGCTGTCCGAGCGGGACTTTCAAGGCATCAACATGGATGAGGCGTCGACCAACGCCGCACTGGCCACCGGCAACATCGACGCCGCCTTCGGCAACTTCGGACTCCTGCTCCTGCAGAGCCAGGGCCTGGTGAAGATCATCTACACGACGAAGGGGGACAATCCGGCCTTCGAGCGCCAGGGCACGCTGATCGCCAACGATGCCTTCGCCAGCCAGCATCCCGCCTTGACGCAGAAGATCGTCACCGCCCTGGTGAAGGCCGCGCACTGGTCCTCACAAGAGGAGAATCGCGAATCCTTCTTCGAGATCTCCGCCCGCTCGGGCCGGCCCGCCGCCGCCTACAAGGCCGACTTTGAAGGCCAGAAGCTCGCCTATCGCAATTCGCCGCTGATCGACGACTACCTGATCCAGCAGTATCGGACCCAGGCCCGTCAAGCGAAGGAGTACGGGCTCATCCGGCGCGACGTCAGCGTGGACGGATGGTTCGATCCGCAGTTCCTCAATACCGCGCTGAAGCAGCTCGGCCTCGAGGCCTTCTGGCCACGCTACGACGCCGACGGCAAGACGCAGGACAAGGTCTAGTGTCGGTCGCCGCACTTGCCGTCGGGGGTCCGGACACAAAGCCACCGACCGTCGCGCTCGCGTTGTTGCTGCCGCTCGCGCTGGTCGGATTGTGGGCGCTGAGCGCACACCAAGGCTGGCTGCCCCTGCAGATCCTGCCCGCTCCCGGCGAAGCGCTCGACGCGCTGTGGGACCTGGCGAAGAAAGGCGACCTCGCACGCGATACCGCGATCAGCCTGCTGCGCGTCGTCGAGGGCTTCGCTGCCGGCTGCGTACTGGGACTGCTGCTCGGCATCGCCATGGGCCTGTCGCCGACCGTCGAGGACTACGCCAAGCCGCTGTTCACCGCCTTCGCCCAGGTGCCAACGCTGGGATGGATCCCGCTACTCATGCTGCTGGTCGGCATTGGCGAGGCGTTGAAGATCATCGTCATCGCCAAGGCAGCCTTCGTCCCCATCGCCCTGAACACGCTGGCCGGCATCCGCGCCGTGCCCAGGCACTACGCCGAGGTCGGCGCGGTGTTCCGATTCACACGCTGGCAGATGCTGACCAAGGTCGTGCTGCCGGCCTCAGTGCCACCGATCTTCACCGGCATGCGCTACGGCCTGACCCACTCGTGGAACGCGCTGGTTGCCGTCGAGCTGCTCGCCTCGGCGGAAGGGCTGGGCTACCTGCTGGTGTGGGGCCGCCAGATGTTCTGGCTCGACACCATGATGGGCGCCATGGTGGTGATCGGCTTGGTCGGCTTCCTGCTCGACCGATTCATGGCGGGCGCGGAGCGTCACCTGCAGCGCTGGCGGCCGGCATGAGGAAGGCGCTGCGCGGCCTGGTACTGCCGCTCCTGCTGCTCGCCTGCTGGCAGGCGGCCAGCCATCTCGGCCTGGTCGACCGACGAATCCTGCCGCCGCTCGAACGGGTGGCCCATACGGCCATCGACCAGATAGTCAATCACGGCCTGCTCGGCCATCTCGCCATAAGCCTTCTGCGGGACCTGGTCGGCTTCTCATTGGGTGCCCTGCTCGGGCTGGTCGCGGGCGCCGTGCTCGGGCTGTCGCGCACTATCGATCTGTTGGTCTTTCCTTCCTTCAACGGTCTGCGCCAGATCGCCATTCTCGCCTGGATCCCCCTGATATCGATCTGGTTCGGCATCGGCGAGACGGCGAAGGTGGTGTTCATCACGGCCGCGGCCTTCATTCCCGTCGTCCTGAACACCTACGAAGGATTTCGCAGCGCCCCGGAATCGCTGGTGGAAGTGGCTCGTGCACTCACCTTCACGCGCTGGCAGGCCATAACCCGGCTCTATCTGCCGGCCGCCCTGCCCTCCGTCGCCACCGGCGTCCACCTGGCGCTGATCTATTCCTGGGTCGCCAGCATCGGCTCGGAGTACTTCATGACAGTCGGGCCGGGCATCGGCGGCATGATCATCGCCGGTCGCGAGCGGTTCGAAATGGATCTGGTGATGCTCGGCATCCTGATCCTCGGCTTGGTCGGTTTCCTGATCAATCGCAGCGCGTCGCTCGTCGAAGCCCGGCTGCTGCGATGGCAAAAAGCATGACTCTTCGCTGCACGGTGCCAACCACGCAGAAGGCGCTTTCTCCGGCGGCCTCATCTTTGGTTTTGTCGGTTCTCTTCGCACCGTCAACAGCTCAGGAGCAACCCTATGAGTCGCTTCGCGGCACCGTCCATGTCCTTCCGCCTGACCGTCAGGCTGCCCGGCAATCGCGGCATGCACGGCCATGGCGAATGTGCGCTGGCCAGCGACGCCTTCGCCCTCTACCGGCGCGTTGCCAAGGCGCGCCAGTGGGCGGTCGAGATCCTCGTTCTTCGTGACGGTGAGGAAAGGCGGATCAGCGGTCCCGAACTGGAGGCCATCGCCGTGCGAGAACATCTCGATCGTCACAAGGCCGCGGCGACATGAGACAATCGTCGATACACCCCCTCAAGCGGTTCGCGCCGCCAGGACCAACGCCCACAGCAGGCTGCCGCAGGTCACGAGATCCAGCGGGAGGCGCAGTCGGCTGCGCGCCGTCCAACGCCGCGCCGCTGCCTCGCTCACGGTACCCGGTGCGGCCTTCTCGAAGGCGAGCGCCTTGGGGATGAAGTCGAAGGCCGACCACAGGCGCATGACGGCGTGGCTCGCCAGCGCCACCAGCAGGCACGTCCGCACGGTGGGCTGCGACCACGCAGAGACCAGGGCCGCGATCAGCACGACCTCGAAGACGACGTGGATGGCGATCCAGAAGCGCTTGCGCGAGATGCCGCCGCGCGCGGGCTGCACGAGGTCGGGGCGCCTGGGCCAGAACGGATCGACGACGGAGAACTCATAAAGGCCGCCGCCGACGCTGGCC
>JAEZHS010000484.1 GCA_023436825.1 Pseudomonadota bacterium
CTAGTCTGCCGCCGCCTGGTCCGTCGCTTCCCGAGCCTTCGCGAACGCCGCCGCGGCCAGCGCCAGCATGGCCCAGAGCATCGTCAAGCGGGGCAATGCCATGCGCATGCTTACGCCCCGAAGCTCAACGCCTTGGCGGGCAGCGGATCCTTCAACGCCTGGGTCAGCACCGTCCAGTGCATGGACTCGTCGGCGGCGAGCCGCGCCGAGACCTGCGCCAGGTTGCGATCGCCGAACGACGGGATGACGCCGATATAGGCATTGGCCGCGCCCTTCTCGAGACGCTGCGCCAGACGCAGCACGTCGATCTGGGTCTTGAGTGCCGACGCATTCAGCGCCTGCGCCACCTCAGCATCGCTCTTGGCCGCCACGGGCGTTCCGCCGAGCTTGCGGATCGTGGCGATCAGCGCGTCGCGATGCTCCTTGTGGTGCGTCTGGAACAGCACGGCGACGTCGAGCACCGGCTTCTGCAGCAGGCCGCTCTGGGCGCCGAGCTGGTAGGCGCTGATCGCCTCGTTCTTGAGCGCCAGCGCGGTGTTGAGGATGCCGACGTCGTTGACCGGCGAAGCGCCGTTACCGGAGGACCCTCTCGACTGGGCGACGGCCATCTTCTCGCAGCCAGCCATCAGCGCCACCGCCGAGGCCGAGAGGACGGTGATGCCGGACCCGCGAAGCAATCCGCGGCGGCGAAGATCGATCATCTGAGTCACGCTAGGCCTCCTTGGGTTGAGCGACGGAGCGGTTGCTCCGTTCGTGCGTGACCTACGCGCCGTGCGGTGCGTGCGGATCGATCACCGTCCGTCACGCCTCAGTGACATATCCGCGAGCGGATTCTGATATTGCGAGGCATTCTTAACTGGAGTTCACGCGCTTGTGTTTGATCTCCCTCAACGACTGGTCCCCAGCCGCGACCAAAATGCCTCTCATGACGCACCTAAAGCCGATTAAAATCGCGAGGCGGGAGAATACGGGGCCAATGGATTACGAGGCATTCTTCGCCGGTCATCTGCGTCGCTTGCACGACGAGGGGCGCTATCGCGTCTTCGCCGAGCTGGAGCGCGTCGCCGGCGCCTTCCCGCGCGCCCGCTTCCACCACGACGGCACGGTGCGCGACGTCACCGTCTGGTGCTCCAACGACTATCTCGCCATGGGCCAGCATCCGGTTGTGATCGAGGCCATGCAGGCGGCGATCGGCGCCCAGGGCTCGGGCGCCGGCGGCACGCGCAACATCTCGGGCACCAACACCCTGCACGTGGCGCTCGAGCGCGAACTCGCCAGGCTGCACGACAAGGAAGCCGCCCTGGTCTTCACCTCGGGCTACGTCGCCAACGAGACCACGCTGCAGACCCTGGGCGCCATGCTGCCGGGCTGCGAACTCTATTCAGACGCCTACAACCATGCCTCGATGATCGCGGGCATCCGCCATTCGGGCGCAGTGCGCAGGATATTCCGCCACAACGACCTCGCGCATCTCGAGGGGCTGCTCGCAGCCTCGGCGCCCGGCACGCCCAAGATCGTGGCCTTCGAATCGGTCTATTCGATGGACGGCGACGTCTCGCCGATCGAGGAGATCTGCGACCTCGCCCATCGCTACGGCGCCCTCACCTATCTCGACGAGGTCCATGCCGTCGGCATGTACGGCGCCCGCGGCGCGGGCGTGGCCGAACGCGACGGCGCGCTGGGCAAGGTGGACATTGTGCAGGGCACGCTCGCCAAGGCGTTCGGCGTGGTCGGCGGCTACATCGCCTCGACAGCGGCCACCGTCGACTTCGTGCGCTCCTGCGGCTCGGGCTTCATCTTCTCGACCTCGATGCCGCCGGCGATCGCGGGCGCGGCGCTGGCCAGCATCCGTCACGTCACCGCCCATCCCGAGCTCCGGGTGCGCCACCAGGAGCGCGCCGCGACGCTGAAGCGAAAGCTCGCGGCGGCCGGCCTGCCGATCATGCCGTCGGTCACGCACATCGTACCGGTGTTCGTGGGCGATGCCGCGCTCGCCAAGCAGGCGACCGACCTGTTGATGGAGCGGCATTCGATCTACGTCCAGCCGATCAATTACCCGACGGTCCCGCGCGGCACCGAGCGGCTCAGACTGACGCCGACGCCGCTGCACAGCGACGACGACATGGCGGTTCTGGTGTCCGCCCTTCAGGACGTCTGGCAGACGCTGGGTCTCAGTCTGCGCGCAGCGGCGGAATAACTCTTCTTCTTCCGGACCGCGCTCCCCTACTCCACCGTCCGCATCGTCCACAAGCGGGAGCGGACGAGGACGAAGCCGATCAGCAGGACCATCGCCAGCGCCGGCAGGAGCATGGCGGCCCTGAGCCCCCATACGGCGCAGATCGAGCCGGTCAGGAGGGCTCCGATTGGGCCGCCGCCGCTCAGCCCGAGCTGGAACAGCGCCATCAGGCGCGCCCGGTGCGTGGCCGGGGCCACGATCTGCACCACCGTGCGGCTCTGGGTCATGGTGATGCCGGCGCCGATGCCCCAGACGAAGATCAGCGCGACGAACACCGGGAACGACGGCAGGGTCGACAGGGCCGTCAGGATCACGGCGCCCGTAGCGACGGCAAGACCGATCATCCGGCCGCGCAGCGTGACACGGCGCGCCAGCCCGACCAGCGCCATGCTGGCGGCGATGGTGGCCGCCCAGAAGGCAAGGTTGACGTAGGACAGCTCCAGAGACCCGCCGTGGTAGTTGTCGCGCACGGCGAGCGGCAGCACCGCCATGAACGGCCCGACATAGAAAACGCCGACGCCGAAGTTCAACAGCAGCACCGGCCAGATCTGGTCGGACTTCACGGCCGCCGAGAAGCCATCGCCGATGCTGCGCCAGAATCCGGGATGCTGGCTCGGCGGATGTGCTGGTGGTTGAGGCAGGCGCAGCACGGCGAGACAGCCCAACAGCAGCAGGCCGGCATTCAGGAGCAGCAGCGGCGCCGCCCCCAGCCGGTCGGCCGCCGAGGCGCAGGCGATGCCGACGAGCTGACCGAAGAACTGCAGCGCCGTGACCAGCGCCACCGCACGCGGCAGCTCGCCGCTCTTCACCACCACCGGCAGGAGGGCATCGCGCGTCGGGATGGCGAACGCGCCGATGGCGCCGGCCGTGACGCCGTAGACGATCAGCAGGGCATAGCTCAGCTCGCCGCCGGCCAACAGCAGGGCGGCCAGGGCCAGGGGCGGCAGGGCATAGATCAGGTGGTAGCGCAGCAGCAGCCGGCGTGGGTCGCCTCGATCGGCGACAAGCCCGCCCAGCGGCAGGAACAGCAGCGAAGGCGCCATGACGGCCGCCTGGGCCAGCCCGACCGCAAAAGCGTCCATGCGCAGCACGACGGCAACCAACCAGGGGAACAGCACCATCTGCACCCCGAGCGGCACGAACCAGCTGGTGAGGCCTACGAGATAGGCCGGAAAAGGGTTGGCGGAGCCGGTCACGGGGCGGTCTTGATCCATCAAAAAGACAACTATATCTTGTAAGGGCTTAGTGCCGCTTGCTCATCCAATAGTCAAAGACGCACAAGCTGCAGCTTCCGGCCCCTCGGAAGCCCGGCGGTGACGGAGCGGAAGAAAATGTCGACATTCAACCGCACCACCTTGGTGAAGGTCTTGGAGATCCTCGACAGCAGCAATGCCGGCGAGGCGCTGGCCGCAGCCAAGCTTGCCTCTACCATGCTGCGCGAGGCCGGTCTTACCTGGGATGATGTTCTGGCGCCCGAGATCCATGGCCGCGCCGCCCAGGCGCCGGCAACGCGCGCCATCGGCGCCGGGCCATTCGGCTATCGCCGCGACCGCGAACTGTCACCGCACGAGCAGTTCTTCATGGTGCTGCTGAGCCCGCGCACGCCGGTCGAGATCAAGCGCAAGCTCCGGACCTGGGAGGCCCGCGTGCTCGACGGCGAGATCACGCCGCAGGAGACCCAGGACCTGCGCTTCATGTACCAGAGCTTCGTCGTCGGCTGACGGCCAGCTACGGCGATCTGCCGGGTGCTCAGCTCAGACCTGTCAAGATCCCGGTAACCGGCCGTTAGCGGCCGAGATACGAGCGCAAGACTTCGGCATTGTCGACGAGACCTGCGGCTGGCCCCGAGAATGTGATTTCGCCGCCCTGCAGGATGTGCGCGCTCTCCGCGACCGCGGCGGCGACGCCGATGTTCTGTTCGACCAGCAGGATCGTGAGCCCGCGCTTGTTGAGCGCCAGGATCGTATCCACCATGTCGCCGACGATGGTCGGTGCGAGCCCCGCCGAAGGCTCGTCCATCAGGAGGCAGCGCGGTCGTGCCATCAGGGCGCGGCCGATGGCCACCATCTGCTGCTCGCCGCCGCTCATGCTGCCGGCGCGGCGTTTTCTCACTGCCGCCAGCTTGGGAAACATCGCGTAGACGTCGTCCAGGTCGCTGCGGATTCCCGCCCAGTCCCGACGGGTGGCCGCGCCGAGCTCCAGATTGTCCTGGACGGACATGCTGGGCCAGACCTCGCGACCCTGCGGGACCTGGACGATGCCGCGGCGAACGATGCGGTCGGCCGACAGGCCCGCGCATTCCTTGCCCTCGAACAGGATGGACCCGCCGCTGCAACGCACCACGCCGGACAAGGTGTTCAGCATCGTCGTCTTGCCCGAGCCGTTGCCGCCGAGCAGGGCGACGATCTTTCCGGCCGGCACCTCGAAGGTGACGTCGCGCAGGACCTGCGTGATCCCGTACGAGACCCTAAGGTGCTGAATGGCGAGCACGAAGTTCCTTCCCAAGATAGGCTTCGATGACCCCAGGGTCGTTGCGCACCGCGTCGGGCGTTCCCTCGGCAATGCGCCGGCCGGAACTGAGCACCGTCACCTGGTCGCAGACATCCATGACCAGCCGGATGACGTGCTCGATGAGGATGAGCGTGACACCTTTTTCATCACGGATCCGGCGCAGCAAAGTGTCGAACTCGGCCAGCCGATTGAGGCTGAGGCCGACCGCCGGCTCGTCGAGCAGGACGACCTTCGGGTCGCCGATCAGGGTGCGGGCGATCTCGATGACGCGTTGTTGTCCGAACGAAAGGGCCGACCCCGGACGATCGGCGAACGCCGACATGCCGATGAACTCGAGGGCTTGACGGGCGGCTTCCTCCGCGGCCTCCTCCTCCTCCCGGTAGCCACGCAGATTGAAGCTGGCGGCGATGAAGCCGGCCGCGGTGCGGTGGTGCAGCCCCGTCATGAGGTTCTCCAGCACCGTCATGCCGCGGAACAACTGCGACGTCTGGAAGGTACGACCAAGGCCGAGCCGCGCGATCGCGCTCGGCTTGCGCCCGACGATGGATACGCCGTCGAGCAGCACGTCGCCCTGATGCGGGGGATGAATGCCGCAGATGACGTTGAGCATCGTCGTCTTGCCCGCACCGTTGGGGCCGATCAGGCCCCTGATCTCGCCGGGCTTGACGTCGAGATCGATGCCGTCGAGCACCTTCACGCCGCCGAAGCTCACCGACACGCCGCGGACGGAAAGCAGCGCCTCCGTCACGGCCGAACCTCGCTGCTCTCCGAAGTCGCGGCGACCGGCGGCCGCCGGCGCGCCCGGGCACGATGCAACGGCTCTTCCCAGCCGCGCACCTTCTCCTTGAGGAAACCGATGATTCCGCCCGGCAGGAAGAGGATGAACCCCACGAGGATCGCGCCGAAAGCGATCTCCTGGACGCCCTTCACCTTGCGCAGCGCCTCGAGAACGAAGACCAGCGTCCCCGCCCCCAGGACCGAGCCGACGATCGAGCCGAGGCCGCCGACGATGATCATCGATTTGTGGATCACCATCTGGAACAGGTCGAAGCCTTCCGGCGACACGAAGTTCAGCATCGCCGAATAGAGGCCGCCCGCGATCCCTGCGTAAAAGCCGCTGATGCCGAAGGCGAGCGCCTTGTAGCGCAGCAGGTCGACGCCGAGGGACTCGGCGGCAATCTCGCCGTCGCGCACCGCGACGAAGGCCCGGCCGATGCGGGAACGCACGAGATTCTGTGCCAGGACAAAGAGCACCATCATCAGGATCAGGCTCAGGTAATAGAGTCCCAACGTCTTCGAAACCGGCAGCGGCGCGAAGGAGATGGGAGGTGTCTTGAAGCCGCCGGCGCCGAACGTCACCGGCTCCCAGTTCAGGAACACCCATTGCGTGAACTGGGCGAAGGCCAGGGTGGAGAGTGCGAGATAGAGCCCGCTGAGCCGCAGCGCCGGCAGCGATATGGCGAGGCCGACGATGGTGGCGATCAACGCGCCGAGCGGGAACGCCAGCCAGAACGGCCAGCCGAAATGGACCTGGAGCAGGCCGGTGCCGTAGGCGCCGATGCCGAACATCGCGGCATTGGCAAAGGCGAGCTGGCCCGCATAGCCGACCAGAATGTTGAGTCCGATCGCCAGCAGGACATAGATGAGGATCGTGTTGGCGACGAACAGGTAATAGGCGTTGAGGAACGTCGGCGCCACGGCGGCGAACAGGAGCATCGCCAAAAGCACGTTGCGTCTGCCGAAGAGCGCCATGTCAGACCCGACGAAAGCGGGTGAAGCCGAGCAACCCGGTCGGGCGCACCACCAGCACGAACATGATGACGATGAACGCCGAGACCTCGATGAAGCTCGAATGGAGGTAGCCGCCGGCCAGCGACTCGATGATGCCGATGGATATGCCTCCGAGCACCGCACCCGGCAGGCTGGTCAGGCCGCCCAGCACCGCCGCCGCGAATCCCTTGATGAAGAAGGCGAAGCCCATGTCGGGATAGAGCAGCGTGAGCGGCGCCATCAGCGCGGCAGCCGCGCCTGCGATGGCGGCGCCCGTTCCGAAGGACAGCATGTAGATGCGATCGACGCGGATGCCGGCGAGGGTCGCCGCCTTGGCATTGTCGGCGGTGGCCTGCATCATCTTGCCGGCGCGCGTCAGGCGGAAAAAAGCGGCGAAGGCCACCATGATGACGATCGAACCGGCGAGCACCGCGAGCTGCTGCGGGATCACCATGATGCCGCCCATCATGATCGGCTCCGGAGAGGTGATGGGCGGGAAAGGCAGATAGTCACCCTTGCCTCCCCAGATGACACGGGCCGTGCCGCGCAGCATGAACGCAATGCCGATCGTGGCAAGGACAAGGCTGATGATGTTGGCGTTCTTGAGCGGCCGGAAGGCTATAAGGTCGGTCGCCGCGCCCAGCAGGAAGCCGAAGGCAACCGCCGCCAGCAGCGACGGCAGATAGGGCACGCCCATCTGCACGTGCAGCATCCAGGCGACGAAGCCTGAGAACATGAACAGCTCGCCATGGGCAAAGTTGATGACCGCGGTCGCCTTGTTCACCACCACGATGCCGAGCGCGATCAGGGCATAGAGCGA
This sequence comes from Pseudomonadota bacterium, assembly GCA_023436825.1. The sequence continues at coordinate 7,338 of JAEZHS010000484.1, forward strand.
GCCCGTCGTCAGTCCGCTCAGCAGCAGATAGACCAGCAGCTCCAAGAGGCTACTCGACCTTCGTGACGCCGAGCACGCGGACCGGCTTGCCGGGCTCCTTGGCGATCCAGGCCGGGCTCTTGTTGCAGCGATGGTCGGTTTCTACGCAGGTGATGCCGCCGGGATAGACATCCGTCTGGAAGTCTTTCAGGCCGTCCAGCGCAGCCACCAGCTTCTCCCGCGTGAGATCGGGTCCGGCGCGCTTGAGGGCTTCCACCATCACCTGGGCGCTGCCGATGCCGAAGAGATTGAAGACCGACAGCCGGTCGCCGGGGAACTTCGCCTCGATCGCCTTGCGCCACTTGTCGACGGCCGGATCCTCGGGCGTATAGCGGACCATCGAGATGGTCCGGAACGAGGCCGTGGCGCCCGGCGAGCCGACCTGATCCTCGAAGGCGGCGGGGTCGGCGATGCCACTCTGGCCGATCGCCAGTGGCTTGAAGCCGAGCTTCTGGGCATCCCGCATGAAGATCGCCGCAGGCTTGGGATAGAGGACGACCAGGACGGCGTCGGCGTTGGCCGCCTTCAGGCGCAGCACCTGGGCGGTTGCGTCGTTGGCGTCGGGCGCCATCTCCTCGTCCAGGACGGGCTTGATTCCCTTCTTCTGGAAGGCCTCCATCAACGGCGTGTAACGGGCGCGCCCCCAGGCATCGCGCATGGAGATGACGGCAATGCGCTTCGCACCCTGGTCGAGGGCGAACTGAAGCATGGCCTGGCTCTCGATGGTCGAGGTGAGCGCCGTGCTGAAGATCGTCGGGGAAACCGGCGTCGTGATGCCGTCGTGGACCGACGCCATGATGATCACGGGCACCTTCGCCTCGGCCAGCGCCTCGCGGGCCGCGAAGGTCGCATTGCTGCAGCCGCCACCGATGATGGCGAAGACCTTGTCCTCATGGATCAGCTTCTTGACCGCCCCGATGGCCGCCGCCGGGTCGCAGCGATCGTCCTCGCGAACCAGCTCGAGCTTGCGGCCATTGATGCCCCCGGCGGCATTGACCTGATCGAAAACGACCTCGATGCCATTCATCGGCAGCTTGCCGTAGAGATAACCGGGGCCCGTCAGCGCGCCGAACGACCCGATCTTGATCGTGTCCGCCGTGACACCAGGCACCTGAGCATGGCCGGGCTGCAACGCCGCGACCGCCAGGAGCAGGCCGGACAGGCCGGCCCTCAAGCACTGTTTCAATCCCATCGTCCCCTCCGCCCTTCGCAAAGACCGCACGACGTTCAAAGCAACTTTCATTCCCTTTGCGTCGCGACATCTTGTATACAGTACACAAGCTTATCTTGCAGCAACACCACGGGCCAAGGGGAATTTCGTGTCCGGTCCTGCCGAGGAAATCGTCGTCACGGCGGCAGACGGCGTTGTCACCGTCACGCTCAACCGGCCGGCCAAGCGCAATGCCGTGTCGCTCGCCATGTGGCAGCAGCTGGCGGAGATCTTCGCCGGCGTCGGACGCCAGGACGGCGTACGGGCCGTGGTCCTGACAGGTGCCGGCGGCAATTTCTGCGCCGGCGCCGACATCTCCGAATTTGCCACAGTGCGCGCCGATTCGACGATGGGCGAGGCCTACGAGGCCGTAGCCGACAGCGCGACCCGCGCTGTCCGCGACTGTGAGCGTCCCACCATCGCCGCGGTGTCGGGCTATGCCATGGGCGGAGGCTGCGGCCTCGCGCTGGCGTGCGACTTCCGGATCGGGGACGCCAGCACCCGGATGGGCATACCCGCCGCCCGCCTGGGCATCGTCTACGGACCGCTCGACTGCTCGCTGCTGCTGCGGCAGGTGGGCCTCGCGAACGCCAAGCGCGTGCTCTACTCGGGGCGCCCCTTCGATCTCGCCGATTGCCGCCGGATGGGTCTCGTCGACATGGCAGCCGAGCAAGGCAGCGCCCTCGACGCTGCGCATGCCTTCGCAGGCGATCTGTCGGCCAATGCGCCGCTGTCGATCCGCGGCGCCAAACTCGTGCTGGACGCGCTAGCTTCGGGTACTGCCGATGCACGTGCCGAGGAGATCAACGCCTTCATCGGGCGTGCCATGGACAGCGCGGACTACAAGGAAGGCGCGGCGGCTTTTGCCGCAAAGCGGCCGCCCCGCTTCGTCGGGCGTTGACCGGTAGCCGAAGGCAGGAGAATCGGACGCATGAGTTGGTTGGGTGTTGACGTCGGGGGGACTTTCACCGACCTCGTTTTCCTGGACCGCGCGAGTGGACGGCTGCAGGTGCTCAAGACCCCGTCCACTCCCGACGACCAGTCAGAAGGAATCCTGGTCGGCATCGGTCGCCTGTCGCTGGAGCCGGGAGATCTGGATCGCATCGTGCACGGCACCACCGTCGCGACCAACACCGCGCTTGAAGGAGATGGGGCACGGCTCGCCGTGCTCGCAACCGAAGGCCATCGCGACGTGCTCGTGGTCGGCCGCGGCAATCGCATGGCGATGTACAACATCAAGGCACGGCCCAACCGACCGCTGGTGCCGCGATCACGCTGCTACGAGGTGCGCGAACGCCTGCGACCGGACGGCGCCGTGTCCGCCCCGCTCGACGGGAAGGCAGTGTCTGCAATCGGCCGCCGGCTCGCCGAGGAAGGGATCGAGGCGGTTGCCGTCTGCTTCCTCCATTCCTATGCCAATGCCGAGCACGAGCGCCGCTCGGCGGAGATTCTGGGCCGCCTGTTGCCCGACGCCGTGATCACGACCTCGTCCGAGGTCCTGCCGGAATACCGTGAGTACGAGCGCTTCTCCACGACCGCTCTCAATGCCTATGTGGCGCCGCGCATGCGGCGATACTTGAAGGAATTGCAGACCCGCCTCACCTCGTCCTCCATCTCAGCGCCGTTGTCCATCATGACCTCGAATGGTGGCACCCTGCCGGCGGGGCGGGTCGAATCGATGCCGGTGCTGTCGATGCTCTCGGGGCCGGCAGCCGGCGTCATCGCCGCCAGCCATGTCGGCCAGGCCGCCAATTTCCCCGACGTGATCACCTGCGACATGGGCGGCACCTCGACCGATGTCTGTCTGGTGCGAGGAGGCGAATTCACCATGACGACGGACGGGCGGGTGGGCGCCTTCCCCGTCAAGATCCGGCAGATCGACATCAACACGGTCGGTGCCGGCGGCGGCAGCATCGCCGCGGCGTCCTCGGGCTTTCTGACAGTGGGTCCGCGTTCAGCGGGGGCATTCCCGGGCCCGGCCTGCTTTGGCCGAGGTGGCGTCGAGCCGACGGTGACGGACGCCAATGTGGTGCTGGGCCGGCTCGGCACCGAGCAACTGCTCGGCGGTGAGATCCGTCTGGACCGCGCCGCCGCGACGGCGGCCGTGGCGCGCCTCGGGGACCAGGTCGGGCTGTCGGCCGAACGGATGGCGGAGGGCATCCTGCGTATCGCCGTGGTGTCGATGGCGGCTGCGATCAAGGAGGTGTCGGTGTTGCGTGGCATCGACCCGCGCGACTTCGCCCTTCTGTCCTATGGCGGCGCAGGTCCGCTGCAGGCCGCGGCGATCGCCGATGAGCTGGGCATGCGAACCGTCGTCGTCCCGCCGATGCCCGGCAATTTCTCGGCTTTCGGCTTGCTGGTGGCCGACGTCCGCCGCGATCTGGTGCGTACCAAGGTGGCCACGACCAACGCGCTTTCGGCGGCCGACGTCCGGGCCATGCTTTCGGACCTGATGGAGGACGGCGAGCGAGAACTGGAAGCTGCCGGCTTCCCTCCGCCCCGCCGGCGCTTCGCTGCCACCCTCGATATGCGATATGCGGGCCAGTCCTTCGAGCTGTCCGTCCCGGTCGACATGGACCTCTCCGACATGGCGGAGATCGTGCGGGCCTTCGAAAGGATCTACGAGATCCGCTACGGCGGCACGACGACAGCCCCGGTCGAGATCGTCAGCTATCGCATTGCCGCCTGGGGGATGTCCGACAAGCCGGTCCTGCCGCCGGTGGAGACCGCGGGCCGCACAATGGTCGCGGCCATCGTGAGCACGCGGACGACCATCTTCGACGGCGAGCCCTACTCCGCGCCTGTGGTCGCTCGCGACCGCATGCCGCCCGGGGAAGCGGTTACGGGACCAGCCATCATCGAGGAAGCCGGTTCTTCGACCATCGTGCCGCCAGGCTGGTCGGTCGTTCTCGATCGGATCGGCTGCCTCGTTCTGCGCCGTCACGACGGGAGCGTCCAATGACCATCGATCCGATCACCCTCGAGGTCCTGAACCAGGGGCTGATTTCCATCGTCCGCGAAATGCGCGCCACCGTATGCCGCACGGCGAGCTCTGTGGCGATCTACGATGCGAAGGATTTCTCCTGCGGTCTCTTCGCGCCCGACAGCCAGGTGGTGGCGCAATCCGAGGATATCGGCTCGCACGTCGTCCCCCTGCCCTGGTCGGTGCGTTCGGCCATGGAGAAGTTCGGCCATGACCTGGCGCCCGGCGACGTCATCCTCTCGAACGATCCCTACACGGGCGGAACGCACCTCAACGACGTGACGGTCATATTCCCCGTCTTCCAGGACGGCCGGCTGATCTTCTTTCCGGCGGTACGCGCTCACTGGGCCGATGTCGGCGGCATGGTTCCCGGCAGCATGTCGGGCAAGGCGACCGAAATCTATCAGGAGGGCGTGCGCATCCCGCCGATCAAGATCCAGGAAGCCGGCCGCTTCAATCAGGGCGCGCTCGACATCCTCCTCTCCAACATGCGGGTGCCCGAGGAGCGCCTGGGCGATCTGCAGGCGAGCCTTGCCTCCTGCCGGGTCGCCGAAAGGCGCATCCACGAGATCTGCGCCCGCTACGGCGTCGATACGTTGCTCGAGGCCGTGCGCCTCGATCTGGACCGGTCGGAAGCGAGAATGCGCGCGTGCATTGCCGCCTTGCCGGACGGCACCTACTGCTTCGAGGACTATCTCGAGACCTACATCGGCGGCATCTTCGAGCCGCTGCTGCTGCCGCTGGCGCTCACCGTTGCCGGCGACCGCATGACAGCCGACTTCACCGGCGCCTCGCCACAAGTGCCTTTTCCCGTGAACTCGACAGCGGCGGTGACGGCCGCGTCGGTCTTCATCGCGGTCAAGTCCGTCTTCGATCCGGCGGCGCCGCTCAACCAGGGCTCTTTCCGTCCGATCGAGGTGAATGCCCCGCCCGGGTCCATCGTCAACGTCCAGCGGCCGGCGCCTGCCGGCTCCCATGGCGAGATCCGCAAGCGCGTCATCGCGACAATGGTCGGCGCCCTTTCGCAGGTGGTCCCCGATCTCGTGGCGGGCGATCTCTGCCGCACTTCCTTCCACAATCTCATCGGCGGCTACGACGCCCGGAACGGTCGCGAGTGGGTTCACTACGAATGGTCGGCCGGCGGCAACGGTGCCTTCCGTGAGAGCGATGGTCCAAGCGCAATGGCGACGATCGACTGGGGTGACCTGGTCACGGTCCAGTCGAGCGAGGTCATCGAGACGCGCATGCCGCTGGTCGTCGAGACGTCGCGCCTGGCCACCGACTCCGGCGGCGCCGGCACCACCCGGGGCGGGCTGTCGATGCAGCGCTCGATGCGGGTGCTGGCACCGGACTCGCGCTATTCGCTGCTGTCCGACGGCGCCGTCGTGCCGGCCTTCGGCGTGATGGGCGGGCTGTCGGGCGTGCAGGTCGGAGCATGGGTCGAGAAAGACGGCGCCGTCGAAGGGTTCGACACGCCGGGCAAGATCGCCGGCCACCCGGTGGGGACCGGCAGCGTCGTCGTCGTGCGATCGGCGGGCGGCGGGGGCTACGGCGACCCTCTGCTGCGTGCACCCGAAAGCGTCCAGAAGGATGTCGAGGAGGGATATGTCTCGCGGACGGCGGCGCGCGATCTCTACGGCGTGGCGCTCGATGCCAAAGGCGCCGTCGATCCGATCGCGACCGGCGTCCTCCGTCGCCGTCTGCGTGAATCGCGATTTGCCCTGGCGGCAGCTCTCGTCGACGATTCCTACGAGGCCGGCGCCGTCAGTCGTCGCCGCATCTGCCGCCTGAATCCGAAGGACGCGTCGGCTGCAGGCCTGCGGGAAGACGACCTGGTGGAAATCGATGCCCGCCGGGCAGCGCCTCTCAGGGCGTGGCTGCGCATCGACCCGTCGATAGCGGCGGGTACCTTGCCGATCGATCAGGCTGGCCTGACGATCCTGCAGGTATCGCCGGGGCAAAGGCTAGAAGTGAGGCGAATCGCGACCGTCGTGCTGCCGCAAGAGCGTCTCGCCGAGGCCGCCGAATGAACGACAGCCCTGTTCTTGTCACCGGCGTTGGAGGGATGATCGGCGCTGCCGTGCTGCGGCAGCTCGTGGCCGACGGC
>JAEZHS010000532.1 GCA_023436825.1 Pseudomonadota bacterium
CGCGGCCCCCCGCCCCCCCCCCCCCCCCCGCCCGGCCCCCCGCCCCCCCCCCGCGGCAGGGGCAGGGAAGCGTTCTCGCGGAAGAAGCGCACGGTCTCGGAAACGACCTGGGGCCCGGCCAGCATGTTGCCCGCAACGGACATGTCCTCACCGATCCAGTGGCCGCACCACGGTACGCACTCGGCTCCGGTATGGGCGGCGAACTTGCCGTCGGCACCCATGACATGGACCTGGCGGTGCTCGCGGCCGGCGTCGGGTGTGGTGAGGATGCGCACCAGGTCGGCGGCGCCGACACCTTCACGGATCAGCCGCAGCCCGTGCGGGCCATAGAGCGGGTTCATGAGCGCCTGCGTGCACACGGCGCCCCTCCTAGGCTCGATGTAGGGCACCCGCGCGCCCACGGCAAAGAACTTGGTAGCAACGGCGATGGCGATGCGGCCGCTGCTCTTCTCGTGGAAGATGATCGACCAGGTCATGCGCTGGCGCCCTCATGCTCTTCCGGACCGCGAGCTTCCAGCTCGCTCGGACGCGCATGCGAATGCGCTCCCATGAGCGCGCAGGATACGCGCGGGCCGGAAGACGCATGACACGGCATCTCCCTCACCGCCCCGCCGCGTAGCCCTGCATGCCGCGCGGGTTGGCGGCCGCCTTGCGCCACGGATCCTGGCGGCTGGCGGCGGTCAGGCGGCCTTCCGACCAGTCGTCGTTCATCTCGACCTCATGGCCGCGCTTACGCAATTCCTGGACCGTTTCGGCCGGGATGCGGCCTTCCAGCACCAGCCCGCCCGGCCGGGCGGTGCGCGGCCAGAAGGAGGAGGGGAAGTGCTCGCTGTGCCAGGCCGGCGCGTCGATCGCCTCCTGCAGGTTCATGCCGCAATGGACGTGGCGCAGGAACATCTGGGTGATCCACTGCTCCTGCTGGTCACCGCCCGGCGAGCCCCAGACCATGTACGGCTCGCCGTCGCGATGGGCGAGCGTGGGCGTCAGCGTGGTGCGCGGCCGCTTGCCCGGCGCCAGCGACGACGGCTGTCCTTCCTCGAGCCACATGATCTGGCCGCGCGTGCCGACCGGGAAGCCGAGTTCGGGCACGACCGGCGAGCCGTGCAGCCAGCCGCCCGAGGGCGTCGCCGAGACCATGTTGCCGTCCTTGTCGACGATGTCGAAATGCACCGTGTCGCCGCTCATCTGGCCCATGCGGCCGACGGTCGGCTCGCCGGCGCCGCTTGCGGCCACGGCCGTGCGCGCGCCATCGGCCTTGCGCAGCCGGATGACACCGCCATAGCCCTCGACCTTGCCTGGGCGCTGGTCATGCGAGGCCTTCGCTGGATCAACGAGCTTGCGCCGGTCGGCGTTATAGGCGTCGGACAGCAGCGTCTGCATGGGCACGTCGACGAACTTCGGGTCGCCGTAGAATGCCTCGCGGTCGGCGAAGGCGAGCTTGCTCGCCTCGACCACGGTATGGATGAAGTCGGCCGAGGTCGGATCGGCGCCATCGAGGTCGAAGCCTTTCAGGAGTGCCAGCTTCTGCAGGGTGACCGGGCTCTGCGCCCACGGACCCGCCTTGCAGACCGTGTAGCGGCCGTAGTCGTAGGTCAGCGGCTCCTCGACGGTGGCTTGCCACTTCGCCATGTCGTCGCCGCGCAGCAGTCCCTTGTTGCGCTGGCCCGAGACGTCCATCAGCTCTTCGTGGGTGTAGAAGCGGTCGATCGCCTCGGCGACGAAGCCCTGGCTCCACACCTTGCGGGCGCGCTCGATCACGGCCTCGCGGCCGCCGCCGCCGGCCTCGGCTTCCTTGATGATGCGGAGATAGGTGTTGCCGGCAGCCTGGTTGCGGAACAGCTCTGCGGGTTTCGGCACCTTGTTGCCCGGCAGGTAGACCGCGGCCGAGGAAGGCCAGTTGTCGCGGAAATTCTCCTGTACCGTCGCGATGGTGGCCGAGGCGCGCTCCAGCATGGGGTAGCCGCCCATGTAGTAGCCGATGGCGGGCGCCAGCACCTCGCTCAACGACATCGTGCCATAGTCGCGCAGCATCAGCATGTAGGCGTCGAACGTGCCGGGCACCGCGGCGGGCAGGAGCCCGGTGCCGGGGATGAGGTCGAGGCCCAGGCCCTTGAAGTGGGCGATGTCGGCCTTGGCCGGCATCACGCCTTGGCCGCACATCACCTCGGTCTTGCCCTTCTTCACCGCGTGGAAGATCAGCGGCACGTCGCCGCCCGGACCGTTGAGATGCGGCTCCACCACCTGCAGGGCGAAGGCCGTGCCGACCGCGGCATCGAAGGCGTTGCCGCCGCGCTCCAGGATCCCCATGCCGACCGCCGTGGCGATCCAGTGCGTGGACGCGCCCACGCCGCACGTGCCGACGATCTCGGGACGGGTGGTGAATGGGTTGGGATTGATGAGTTTCACGGGCCGGCCTCCAAGGACGCTGGAAGCCGCAGACCTTAAGCCTGACGGAGCGTGCCGGCTAGGGGTCGGTCGTCTCGGGCAGCCGCATCCAGCCGGGGATTTCAGGCACCAGGCGCGTATCGCCCGCCGAAAGCTCCTGCCCGCTACGCGCGGCGTCAACTCGCAGCATGGCGAGCGCGCGGTCGCCGACGCCGGAACGGAGCTCGCCCACCTCCTGATCGCCAAGGTGTACTGGAGCGCCGGGCTCGGGCAACGCGCCCTCGATCCTCACCGGGAACAGGCGCTTTCTGATCAGTGCGCGGTACTTGGTGCGGGCCGTCAGCTCCTGGCCCATGTAACAGCCCTTCTGCCAGTCGACGCCGTTCAGCTCGTCGAAACCGTTCTCCAGTAGGAGCGCCTTCTCGACGATGAGGTCGCGGCTGCCGTCGGGCACGCCCAGGCCGATGCGCAGCTCGTCGTAGGATTGCAGCGGTGCGGCCGAGAAGCCGCGCGCCTGCAGAAGGCTGGCTGCCGTGCCGGCGGGGGCGATCACGCGGATGCCGAGTTCGGCAAGCCGTGGATCCACGAAAGCGATGGCGCCGTCGACCGGCAGCGTCGTCACCGCGTCGGGGCCGTAGGCGACGGCGACCTCCAGCCTCTCGCCGCGATCCTCGACCGTCACCTTGGAGCGCAGTTTGTACAGCGCGAGCTTCCTGGCGAGCGCCGCGGCACGCTCGCGCTCGGTCTCGAGCAACAGGGTGCCGTCGCCGCCGTCGGCCACGAACATGTCGTTGAGGAAGCGGCCCTGTGGCGTCAGCAGCGCCGCCCAGATGGCGCGGCCCGGTGCCACCTTGGTCGTGTCGTTGGAGATCAGGCCCTGCAGGAATTCGACGCGATCCGGACCGCCGATGGCGATCACGCTGCGATGCGGGCTGAGACTGAACTGGCGGGCGGTCATCACTTCAAGATGTGGGACGCCGCGGCCGCCTTGGCAAGCGTCCCGCGCCGGTCACGGCGCCTGCCATTTCTTCCGGCAGGCTTCCGAGGCGTCGATGTCCTCGGTCAGCCGGGCGAGACGGACGCAGAGGCGGACGAACTCGTCGCGGTTGCCGCACTCGTCCTGGGAGCCCTTGTCCAGGCCCAGCATCGTATGCAGCACGCTCCACGCCTCCGCCGAATCGTGCCAGCTCATGGTCGGGCTCTTGTGGTCGCGGATGCGGCATTGACGGAAGTGGAAGAAGTCGATGTTGTTGTCCCAGGCGAGGCGCTTGCGCAGCATCTCCAGCGTCGCTTCCTCCTGCTCCTTGAGCTCCTTCGCCTCCATCGGCTTGAGGCTATTCTCCCGCTTGCGGTCGTTGATCTCCTTGGCCAACCGGTCCCGGACGACGATCTCGGCGTCCCTTATGCGATCGTGGAGTGCCGTAGCAGCGGCTTCGCCACGCGATACCCGGCCGTCGTACAGCGCCAGGACAGGATCGACCAACAGCTCGGCATGGTCCTTTACGGCCGCCGGACATTCCTCCCAGCGGTTGCCGGAATGCGCCGTCGGCGTCGGGTAGTAGTCGGTGGGCACCGGCGAACAGTCGGGCGTGACCTCCGATCGCGAGCCGTCGCTGCGCAGGTGCAGCCGATCGAGCGACGGGTCGCTGCTGATCAGGATGGCGATCGGCGCGGCCTGATGCGTGCCGTTCTGCACCTCGGCGACGCGCATGGTCAGGAACCGCAGGACCTCGTCCAGGGTGTAGGCGCCGAAATTCTCGAACAGGCCGCCGTCGGTGACGCGCGCCTGGACGTTGCCCTTGCAGTCGCGCAGCGCGCCGGTCGGCGAGATCACCGGGAAACGGGCGCTCATGGTGACGGACGTGCTGATCGGGATGTCGGCCTTGATCATGTCGAACGTGTCATAGCGGTTGATGCCGCTCGACAGGCTCGAGAGGCGGATGTTCGACGTGATGATGCGCTTGCCTTTCTCGACCGAGGTGCCGTTCAGCACGAGCGCCGGCCACGGTCGGTCGTCGCTGCCGAAGGTGGCGACAAAGCCCTTGTCCCAGGCGACGTCGGTCTTGCCGCCGGCGCCGCTCTTCTCCCAGGCCGTCTCCCATGCCTTTTCGATGGCGACGCCGCGGTCGGGCAGCGCGGCCGACGGCACGATCTTGCGCACGATCGTCAGGCCGTTGGACGGCAGGTCGACATAGAGGCCGGCTGCGAAGGTCGGCCCGAGAAAGTCGTTCTCGATGATCTCGCGTGCTTTCTCGGCCGGCTTGTCGAGCACGGGCGAAGCCTTTTTCTCCAGGCGATGCGCTTGAACCAGCGAACGGAAGGTCACGGCGCCCAACGAACCGCCTGAGACGCCGCTGATCATGAACAGGCGGTCCGTGAAATGCGGTTCACGCGCGGCGATTTCGCCCAGCACCTGCGTTGTCCAGAAGGCCGCGCGGCTGGCGCCGCCCGCCGTCGCCACCATGATCAGCGGCGGCGCCTTGAGGTCGCCGTCGACCGCCTTTGGCACGAGATCCTTGTTGACGTCCCACCATTTGAAGTAGGCGTCCTTCAGCATCATCCGCTTGTCCGCGCCCATCCACGCCTGATCCTGCTGCTCGCAGGTCAACGGTGAGCCGTTCGCGGATTTGGCGACGCGCAGCGTACGGACGTCGTGAAAGTCGCCGAACACGATCGGCGACATGACCAGCACCGCGATCGCCGAGCCGAACAGCGGCAGTCCGTACTTGGCCGAAAGCATCACGAGGTAGCAGCCTACCGGCACCATCAGGGCGAAGCCGAGCAAGGCCGCCGGAACCGCGCCGCGGAAGACGTTGTCGCTCATCCACACCGGCAAGAGCAGCACCAGGACGGAGAAGACGGGTGCGGCGACGACGGTCGCGATGAGGAACCTGCGCGCGAAGGGATGCTTCGGATCGAAGATCTCGGTAGTGAGGTCACGATCGGGCAGCCAGCTCGAACCGACGATGCCCTTCTTCTTCAGCCAGCGCGTGATGCGCTCGCGTTCGCGCACCACCATGTAGAAGATTCCCGCGATGGCGACATAGGCGATCGCCAGGACGAGGAAGCGGGTGGCGTGCTTGTCGTCTCCGGCATAGTCGTAGAGCGTGTGCGCTTTCCAGAAGGCGAGCGCGACCGACAGCATGGCTGCAGTTCCGATCAACCGCGGTACTTCGACCGTCAGCCAGCCGTGCCAGCGCCGGTGCGGAAGCGGCGGCGGCGGATTGATCCAGGTGAACTGCACCGTCACGCGCGCCCAGTACCAGGCGATCGTCGCCCAGATCGTGACTGCGATCAGGGTGGTCAACAGCGCTGGCCAACCCTTCCGCGACGGTGCGGCATCGGCGATGACGATGTCGCGCGCCTGGTCGGTCAAGCCGATCAGCGCCACACCGACGAGCACCGGCAGCACCGCCGCCCGACAGACCCAGAGCATGCGGACGGCGGCCATGGTGTGCCACCAGAGCCAGGCCAATCCGTCGCGGATTTGCTTCATGGTGCCCTTCCCCAAGGACGACCTCGCGAGACTACGGATTACACCCACTTTGCCGCATTATTGTTTGTGGCAAATCCCACAAACGGGTGAAGCCGAGGAGACTGCACTGGCCGCTTGGCAGCGCCCGGGCGCGCCGGCGCGACCTTGCCGCGTCGTCGGAGGGCATAGTAGCGTGGCCCGCAACGCCGCTGCTCCCGGAAGCCGTCGATGAGTCTGTTCAATCCAGAGCCGTTACCAGTCGGCAAGGTCGCCGCCGGACTCTTCACCATCCGATCCTATCTTCTGCTGCTGATCGCCGCTGTCATCGTGCCGATGATGGTGCTGGTCGCCATCCTCGCCTGGGACTACGGCACGGCCGGCCGGCGTACGATCGAAGCCCAGCGGCTGGACGCCGCCAACAATCTCAAGCACCTGATGGACGGAGAAATCCAGGCAACGGCGGGCTTCCTAAACGGGCTCGCCACGTCGCTCGCCCACCACCCAGCCGATCCCCGCATCGCCGAGAATGCCATAGCCGCCGCGCGGTCGTACGGCTTTGCCGCGCTCGTCGTGCACGATCGTAGCGGCCGCCAGCTCTTCGTCGCCCCGACCACCGTCGCTGCCGGCCTGACCGCGGCCAGTGAGCTCGGGGTCGCCGAGGTGGTGGCCGGCGGCAAGCCCGTCGTGTCGGACCTCGTGGTCGACGCGGGCGAGCTCAAGCCCGGCCTGTTCTTCGTGTCGGTGCCCGTGCTCGTCGACGGCCGGGTCGCGCTCGTGCTGAGCGGCGGGCTATCGCCGCAGCGTCTGCAGCCGCTGCTGGCCGAAGCCGGCTTGGACAGCGGCTGGCGGGCGGCGATCGTCGACCGCAAGGGCGTCATCCTGGCGCGCCGCGACCGGCCCGACCTCTATGTCGGCGCCAGTGCGCAGACTTCCATGGTCGAGATCGCACGCGGCAGCCAGTCGGCCGGCCTGTTCGACGTCGTGTCGCGTGACGGCGTGGAGGTGAAGAATTCCTTCGTGCGGTCGGGGTTCTCCGGCTGGACCGCCGCGGTGGCGGTCGCCGCATCCGTCGTCGACGCGCCGCTGCATCGTACGGCGCTCACCATGGCGGCCGTCGGTCTCGCCCTCACCCTGGTGAGCCTGCTGTTGGGTTCGTTGGTCGCCGGCCGCATCTCGCGCGCCGTGCAGCAGCTCGGCGTCGCCTCGGCCGCGTTCGCCAGCGGTCATGCCGTACCGCTGCCGACCAGCATGCTGACCGAGCTGCAGGACGTGGCGCAGGCCATGAAGGTGTCGGCCGAGCGCGCCAAGCGCCGCGAAGCGAGGATGCGGGAGGCGCAGAACCAGCTTTAGCTGGGCTGCGCAACGCCGCGGGTCAGTCGAACACGCCGCGCCGCTGCAGCGCATCGACGACGCGATCGACTTCCTCGTCGATCGTCATCTCGAGGGTGCGCAGATGGAGGTCGGGCGTCTCGGGCGACTCGTAGACCGAGTCGACGCCGGTGAAGTTCCTGAGCTCACCGACACGGGCTTTGTGGTAGAGGCCCTTGGGATCGCGGCGCTCGCATTCGGCGATCGGCGTGTCGACGAAGACCTCCAGGAACGCATCGTCGGCCAGCCGTTCGCGCGCCAGTCGGCGCTCGGCGCGGAATGGCGAGATGAACGACACGAGGACGATCAGGCCGGCATCGGCCATCAGGCGGGCGATCTCGATGACACGCCGCACGTTCTCGACACGGTCGGCATCGGTGAAGCCCAGGTCGCGGTTGAGGCCATGGCGCACATTGTCGCCATCGAGCAGGTAGGTGTGGCGGCCGAGGGCGGTCAAGCGCCGCTCGACGCCGTCGGCGATCGTGGACTTGCCCGAGCCCGACAGGCCGGTGAACCACAGGATCGCCGGACGATGGCCCTTGATCGCCGCGCGCTTCGTCTTGTCGACGGTGAAGTCCTGCCAGGCGAGGTTGGCGGCGCGCCGCAGCGGGAAGCTGATCATGCCGGCGCCGACAGTGGCGTTGCTCAACCGGTCGATCAGGATGAAGCCGCCGGTCTCACGGTTGTCGTCGTAGGTGTCGAAGGGGAGGGCGCGGTCGAGCGAGACGTTGACGAAGCCGATGTCGTTCGGTCCGAGCTGTTTGGCGGGACGCTGCGATCCGCTGGCGATGTCGAGCCGGTGCTTCAGCTCGCTCACCGTCGCCGTCGTCGTCGCCGTACCGAGCCGCAGCAGATAGGGCCGTCCCGGGAGCATCGGTGCATCGCCAAGCCACACGACGTGCGCAGCGAACTGGTCGCTGAGATGCGGGGGGGCGCCGGAAGCAGCAATGACGTCGCCGCGGCCGACATCGACCGCTGGATCGAGGGTCAGCGTGACGGCTTGACCAGCCGTCGCGCAGTCGAGGTCGCCCTCGTAGGTGACGATGCGGGCCACGTGGGCCCGCACGCCCGCCGGCAGGATGACGACCTCGTCGCCGGGACGCACGCTGCCGCCCAGTACTGTCCCCGCATAGCCGCGAAACCCGTCGGTGCGATTGGTCCACTGCACCGCTAGCCGCAGTGGCTGGTCCCCGATCGGTGCGGCGCGGACAGCCTCGAGATGGCCAAGCAGTGTCGGGCCGCTGTACCACGGCATTGCTGCACTCGGCCGTATGACATTGTCGCCGTGCAGCGCGCAGACGGGAATGGCAGTCACGTCCCTCAGGCCGAGTTGGCCGGCCATCGCCGCATAGCCCTCGACGATCGCGGCGAAGCAGTCTTCACGGTAGCCGGCGAGGTCCATCTTGTTGACCGCAAGGACAATCCGGCGGATGCCCATCAGGGCCACGATGGCACTATGCCTGAGAGTCTGCGGCAGCAGGCCCTTGGTGGCGTCGACCAGAATGACCGCCAGGTCGGCGGTCGAGGCCCCTGTCGCCATGTTGCGCGTGTACTGCTCGTGGCCCGGCGTGTCGGCGACGATGAAGCGCCGCCGTGGCGTCGAGAAGTAGCGGTAGCCGACGTCGATGGTGATGCCCTGCTCGCGTTCCGCCTGCAGGCCGTCGACCAGCCCCGCGAGATCGGAGGCCGTTGCGCGGCGATCGTCCGGCACGACGTCGGCGTCGATCAGGAGCCGGCCGATCAGCGTGCTCTTGCCGTCGTCGACGCTGCCGCAGGTGATGAAGCGCAGCAGGCTTCCATCGGTAGCCGCGCCCGCGTCCATCAGAAGTAGCCTTCGACTTTCTTGCGCTCCATCGAGGCTTCGCCATGGTCGATGGCGCGACCCTGGCGCTCGGAAGCGCGCGATCGGCTGAGCTCGTCGATGATGGCGGACACGGTCGCGGCGCGCGATTCGATGGCGCCGGTCAGCGGATAGCAGCCGAGCGTGCGGAATCGCACCCAGCGCAGCTCCGGCGTCTCCTGGCCCGACAACGCTAGCCGCTCGTCGTCGCGCAGGATCAACATGCCGTTGCGGCGCACCACCATGCGGCCGGCCGCGAAGTAGAGCGGCACGACGGGAATGTTCTCGCGTGCGATGTAGGTCCAGACGTCGAGCTCGGTCCAGTTCGACAAGGGAAAGACGCGGACGCTCTCGCCGGGATTGAGGCGGCCGTTGTAGAGATGCCAAAGCTCGGGCCGTTGGCTGCGCGGATCCCAGCGATGATTGGCGCTGCGCAGTGAGAATATCCGCTCCTTGGCTCGCGACGGCTCTTCGTCGCGGCGGGCCCCGCCGATCGCGGCATCGAAGCCATGAAGGTCGAGCGCCTGCTTCAGCGCCTCGGTCTTCATGATGTCCGTGTGGATAGCGGCACCATGACTGAGGGGACCGATGCCGCGCGCCAGACCGTCGTGGTTCACGTGCACGACCAGCGGCAGGCCGAGCTCCTTCACCCGCCGATCGCGGAAGGCGATCATCTCGCGGAACTTCCAGGTCGTGTCGACGTGCAGCAGCGTGAAAGGTGGAGGGGCCGGATGGAAGGCCTTGATCGCGAGATGAAGCAGGACCGAGGAGTCCTTGCCGATCGAATAGAGAATGACCGGCTTGGCGAACACCGCGGCTGCTTCGCGCAGCGCGTGGATGGCTTCCGCCTCGAGCTCGCGCAGGTGGGTGTCGGAGACTGGCAAGTGGGCTGCTCTTCCAGTTTGAACGAGGGGAACGTCGACTAGGCGGCCGCGGTGGCTGCCGGCTCGGCAAGCGGCCAGTCGAACAAGCCGGTATCGACTCCCAGGCGGTCCAGGAATGCCACAGCTTCTGCGCGCGTCCGCTCGTCGATGCGCGCGTCGGCGCGGCCCGGGCTGACCTGGCTGATGTGACTACCGCGATCGATACGCGTGCCGTCGAGCGACCGGCCGAGCTCCTTTTCGATCACTTTCATGTGCTCGCGGCGCGCCAACCACACCGCGTCGGCAAGTGCCGGCCACATCCGCGGTGTTCCCGAAAGATGGTCGAGAATGCACGCCAGGACATCGAGCGGCTGCGCCATCAGCCGTTCGTAGGGGACCAGCCGGACCTGCGCGGGATACCGCTCGGACAGCGTCTGAAACGAGATGAACTGCTTGGCGTACGACGGCAGAGCGCTGTCGAACAGGTAGTCGCGCAACGCCACGGCAGCCAACGGCCGGCTGCCGGCCGAATTGTACGCCGCATCCTTGTGATTTTGGCTGTAGCGGAAGTACGACACGGCTTGGTCCAGCGGATTGCGGTAGACGAAGACGATCGGCCGGCCGCGGCCTCGACGAGCGGAACGCTCCATCGCCCGCACGCGGACCGGCGTGTAGCGATAGTCCGCAAGGTCGATTGGCGTGTAGCGATAGTTCATCCCCTCATGGAAATAGTCGTAACCCGGCACATGGAAGGCTGTCGCCTGCCACCAATTGACGTCGGAGGCGGTGAAGCCCGGACACACCGTGTGGCCGATGAACAGATGATCGTCCGGCAGGGTCCCGCGAACGCGGAACAGGGGCCCGCCACGGAAGCTCAGCAAATCGAACGCCGGTCCGGACGGATCACCAAAGACCCGCCCGGTCAGCCGGTCGGCGACGTGGCCGCCGCGGTCAAGATGGCACAGGAACGAAATGGCATAGCGGAGGAACCAGGTCCCCGAGCGTGGGACCGTGGCCAGGATGGGCAGACTGGATACTCGGAACATAGTGCCTACTACGTTGCGGGAACCCGCTGCCGTCCCCGTGCACTTTTAATTTCATTGTAAAAGTGCGGCAGTTTTTTGTTGATAGTCCTCAGGGGAGATACGCAGCAGGTATGCAACCCTGCAGGCGGATCATTGGCCCGCCTTTTGCGGAACGGACAGATTGCACTCGGTCGCGAGAACCATGCGAGCTTGCTAGAAGTGCCGGCAGATTCAGTTGCCGGGGGTTTTCATGTCGTTGCGCGCGCTCGTTCTCAGTCAAGGCGCCGACCGAAAGGTGGGCGGTGCCGTCGAGACCCTTCCTGTGGATAGGTTGCCGGCCGGCGATGTCATGGTCGCGGTCGACTATTCGACGCTGAACTACAAGGACGGGCTGGTCCTGACCACCGGCGGTGGGCTGGTGAAGACTTGGCCGCATGTCGGTGGCATCGACTTCAGCGGTACTGTCGAAACATCCGATACGCCGGCTTTCAAGCCCGGCGACAAGGTCGTGCTGAACGGCTGGCGGGTCGGCGAGCTGCACTGGGGTGGCTATGCCACCAGGGCGCGGGTCAAGGGCGACTGGCTGGTCAAGCTGCCGGCCACGATCTCGACCAGGCGGGCGATGGCGATCGGGACGGCGGGTTACACCTCCATGCTCTGCGTCATGGCGCTGGAGAAACACGGCATCAGGCCGTCGGCGGGCGAGATCCTGGTGACGGGCGCGGCGGGCGGCGTCGGCTCGGTCGCGGTCGCCATCCTGGCCAAGCTCGGCTTCACCGTGGTCGCCGCCACCGGCCGGCCGCAGGAGGGCGAGTACCTGAAGGCGCTCGGGGCCACCACCATCATGGACCGCAAGGAGCTGACCGAGGCGCCTGACCGGCCGCTGCTGTCGGAGCGCTTCGCCGGCGTCGTCGACACGGTGTCCGGCGTGATGTTCGCCAGAGCGCTGGCCCAGCTGAAGTACGGCGGCGCGGCGGCGGTGTGCGGCCTGGCCGGCGGGCCATCGTTCCCCGGCTCGATCCTGCCTTTCATCCTGCGCGGCGTGAGCGTCTACGGCATCGATTCGGTGATGCTGCCCAAGGCGCCGCGCGAGGAGGCGTGGCGCCGCCTCGGCACTGACCTGCCGCTCGACAAGCTAGACGGCATGGTGAGCGAAGCGGGCCTTTCCGACCTGATGACGCTGGCCCCAAAAATCCTCAAAGGAGAAATACGGGGCCGCGTGGTCGTTGATGTGAGCAAATGATAGGGTCGCCGCCTCGCTTTCATTCCACTGTTCAATGAGAATTTCGCCATGACGCCTCCCGCCACCGCGCCCGCCGCCAACAACCTCGAAGCCTTCTTCATGCCGTTCACCGCGAACCGGCAGTTCAAGAAGAACCCGCGGCTGCTGGCGCGGGCCAAGGGCGTGCACTATTGGACGCCGGAAGGCCGCAAGGTGATCGACGGCACGGCGGGCCTGTGGTGCGTCAATGCCGGCCACGGCCGCGAGGAGATCAAGCAGGCGATCGCCCAGCAGCTCGAGGAGATGGACTATGCGCCCTCCTTCCAGATGGGGCATCCGAAGTCGTTCGAGCTCGCCGCCCGCCATGCCGCCATGTTGCCGGGCGACCTCGACCACGCCTTCTACTGCAACTCGGGCTCCGAAGCGGTCGACTCCGCGCTCAAGATCGCGCTCGCCTGGCAGCGGGCGCGCGGGCAGGGCACGCGCACCCGCCTGATCGGCCGCGAGCGCGGCTATCACGGCGTCGGCTTCGGTGGCATCTCGGTCGGCGGCATGGTGAACAACCGCAAGCAGTGGGGTGCCCTGCTGCCGGGCGTCGACCACATGCCGCACACCCATCTGCCGGCCAGGAACGCCTTTTCGCGCGGGCTCCCCGAGCATGGCGGCGTCGAACTGGCCGATGAGCTGGAGCGCATCGTGGCGCTGCACGACGCCTCGACCATCGCCGCCGTGATCGTCGAGCCGTGCGCCGGGTCGACCGGCTACCTGCCGCCGCCCAAGGGCTATCTGCAGCGCCTGCGCCAGATCTGCGACAAGCACGGCATCCTGCTGATCTTCGACGAGGTCATCACGGGCTTCGGCCGCCTCGGCACCGGCTTCGCCGCCGAGTTCTTCAACGTCATCCCCGACCTCATGACGGTGGCCAAGGGCATCTCCAACGCCACGGTGCCGATGGGCGGCGTGTTCGTGCGCAAGCACATCTACGACGGCCTGATGAACGGACCGGAGAATGTCGTCGAGCTGTTCCACGGCTACACCTACTCGGCCCATCCGTTGGCCTGCGCCGCGGCGTCGGCCGTGCTCGACATCTACAAGGACGAGGGCCTGTTCCAGCGTTCGGCCGAGCTCTCAAAGTACTGGGAGGATGGCGTGCATTCGCTGAAGGGCCTGCCGGGCGTCACCGACATCCGCAACCTCGGCCTGGCCGGCGGTATCGACATGGAAGGCCGCAAGGATGCCCCCGGCGCGCGCGGCTACGACACCTTCGTGAAGGCCTTCGAGCTCGGCCTGATGGTGCGCCAGGCGGGCGACACGATCGCCATGTCGCCGCCGCTGGTGATCGAGAAGCCCCAGATCGACGAGATCATCGATCTCGCCGGCAAGGCCATCAAGGCGACGGCGTAGCTCATCCTCTTATCAGGCTCCTCTCCCCCGATGGCCCCCGATGGGGGGAGGAGCCTGAGGTGACGGCTCGCGCCGACCTGCTATACCCACGGCGTGTTCCTCGATCTCGGCCTGCCCACATTGATCGGTCCGCTTGCCGTGATGGCGCACCTCGCCATTGCGGCCCTCGTGACCGTCCATGTCCTGCTCTACAAGCGCAACGTCGCGGCCTCGGTGTCGTGGATCGGCATCGCCTGGCTGTCGCCGTTCCTCGGCGCGCTGCTCTACGTCACGATGGGCATCAACCGCGTCAAGCGCCGCGCCCAGCGGCTGCGCCGCCAGCGCCTGCCGATGGCCATCGCCGACGAGACGCTGGCCGATGCCGTCGCCCACGATCCGCTGACGCCGCTCGAGTTCGCGATCGGCCGCCTGACCGGCCTGCCCTGCGAGCCCGGCAACAGCGTAAAGGTCCTGCACAGCGGTGACGAGGCCTATCCGCGCATGCTGGCGGTGATCGCCGCGGCGGAGAAGAGCGTGGGCCTCGTGAGCTACATCTTCCGCGCCGACAAGGCGGGTGCGGCCTTTCACCAGGCGCTGATCCAGGCACATCGTCGCGGTGTCGAGGTGCGGGTGCTGATCGACGGCGTCGGCGGCGGCTATTTCTGGTCGGGCACCTACAACCATCTGCACGAGGCGGGCGTGCCCGTCGCGCGGTTCCTGCACTCGTATTTCCCCTGGCGCATGCCGTTCGTTAACCTGCGCAACCATCGCAAGGTGCTCGTGGTCGACGGCCGCATCGGCTTCACCGGCGGCATCAATATCGGCGCCGAGAACATCGCCGCCGACAACCCGCCCTTCGTCGTGCACGACACCCACTTCGAGCTCGAGGGCCCGATCGTCGAGCAGCTCACCGACGCCTTCGCCGACGACTGGCTTTATACCACCGGCGAGACGCTGTTGACGGAGAAGTGGTTCCCGCTGCTCCACAAGGCAGGCCCGGTCACCGCGCGCGTCGTCACTTCCGGTCCCGACGAGGACATGGAGCAGATCGAGTACGTGGCGTTGCACGCAATCTCCTGCGCCCACAAGTCGATCCGCGTGGTCACGCCGTACTTCCTCCCGCCCGAGCCGTTGACCATGGCGCTCGGGCTGGCGGCGCTGCGCGGCGTCAAGGTCGATATCGTGCTGCCCGACCATTCCAACCACGCCGTTCTCGACTGGGCGCGGCGCATTCCGCTGCGGCCGCTGATCGAGGCCGGCTGCCATGTCTGGCTCACCGCCGCGCCGTTCGACCATTCCAAGCTGATGGTGATCGACGGCATGTGGTCGCTGATCGGCAGCGCCAACTGGGACACGCGCAGCTTCCGCCTGAACTTCGAGCTCAACGTCGAGCTGCACGACGCGGACTTCGCCGCCAAGATCGCCGAGATCGCCCCCACTGCGCGACGACTGACGCTCGCCGAGCTCGACGGCGACCCGTTGCCCATCCGCCTGCGCAACAGCGCGGCGAGGTTGCTGCAGCCGTATTTATGACCTCTCTCATTCCTCCCCCGTCATACGGGGGGTCATACGGGGGGTCATACGGGGGGTCATACGGGGGAGGATAGGGTGGGGGAGAGCTGCACACGCGATCTGACCGATTTCAGATCATGATCTTTTCGCAGGAGAGGTCACCGGCATTGCTTTCCCCCTCCCGGCCTCCCCCGTATGACGGGGTATGACGGGGGAGGTGGTCCTTGCGTTTCTACCGATATAACCTTCCCAGACGGTCGCGCCTGATCCAGCGGTGCTCGGGCCGGGCGCGCAGGCCGCTTTCCAGACCCCAGCCTTCGACGAGCGCGAGCTCCAGGCGGATCGGCCGGTGATCGGACGGGCCGAAGGCCAGCGCATCGGCGATGCGGCAGGTCAGCCCATGCACAAGGCAGCGGTCGAGGCGGAACGGCACGACGTTGCTGGCATAGTGCGTCGGCTCGCGCGGGCCGACGTCGGTGAAGCCCGGCAGGATTACGGGTCCTACTATGTTGTAGTCGCCGATGATGGCCGACGGCTTGCCGCGTAGCGCGGCGGCGATGCGCGCCAGCTGGCGGCGGTTCAGCAGCTGGCCGTGGCTGAGATGGACGTTGGCGAAGGTCATGTCGCCGACCTGGACGATCTGCGCGCGCCGCCGCGGCAGGCGGCCGGGCAGGCGCGAGGCCGGCAGGGAAAGGGCGCGCGGCACGGCGAAGCGATGCGGGCTCCATACCGCGAGGCCATGGATGCGGCCGAGCCACGACAGGCGATGGAAATGCCCGCCGAGCAGCGACGGCAGCTCCTCCATCTCCCTGGTCGCCTCCTGCATCAGGAGCACGTCGGGCTTCTCGTGCCGGGCGAGCGCCGCGACATCCTCGACGGCCGCACCGGTGAGCCTGAGCAGGTTCCAGCTGATGATCTTCAAGGAGTCCTCATGGCTTGCCCTGCGACTTCGACGCCCGATCGCGTCGGGCCTGGCGGATCTGGTCGGTGATCGACGAGGTGGTGCCTGCGGCCGTCTGCAGCTCGCGCCGCACGGTCTCGCGCCGCTCATGGATCGAGGCGATCACCAGCCCCATCGGCACGCCGAGGCCGACCAGCGCCGATTCGGCGAGCTGCAGGCTCGCCTCGATGGTCTCCGGCACGGTGTCGGTGACCTTGAGCGTGTAGAGATGGCGCGCATGCTGCGCATCGTGCGCGCGCGCCACGATCATCACGTCGGGCCGGCGTGCACGCACGGCGCGCACCACATCGTCGACCGCCGAGGTGTCGAGGGTGACGATCACGCCCGTCGCCTCGTCGATGCCGCAGCGCTGCAGGAACAGCGGATTGGAGGCGTCGCCGTAGTAGATCGGCCGGCCGAGCTGGCGCCAGCGAGAGACCATCGCGCTGTCGCGGTCGGCGGCGATGTAGGGGATGTTGTGCTCCTCGAGCAGGCCGCAGACGAGCTGGCCCACCCGGCCGTGGCCGACGACGATGACGCGCTTGGCATGATCGTCGGGTGGTAGCACGGTGAACAGCGGATCGGATGACGCTTCGCGGGCAAAATAATGGCCGACCCGACGGGCCAGCAGGGCGATGAAGGGCACCGTCGCCATGCTGAGCGACACCACCGCGAGAATGCCCGCCGACACGTCGGCGGCGATCAGGCTGAAGTGCACGGCAAGCCCGATGCCGATGAAGGCGAACTCGCCGCCCGGCGCCAGAAGCAGGCCCGTCTCGACGCTGGCGCCCCACGGCACGCCGAAGGCGCGGCAGAGCGGCGCCAGCAGCACCGATTTCACCACCATCATCGCCAGGAACCCGCCCAGCACCAGCAGCGGCTCACGCCAGATGAAGCCAAGGTCGATGTGCATGCCGACCGAGAAGAAGAACACGCCCAGCAGCAGGCCGCGAAAAGGGTCGATCATGGCCTCGACGGCGCGGCGGTACTCGGTCTCGGCCAGCAGCAGACCGGCGATGAACGCGCCCAGCGCCATCGACAGGCCGGCATAGGCCGCGACCACCCCCGAACCGAAGGCGATCAGCAGGGTGGCGGCCATGAAGAACTCGGGATTGTCGGTGCCGGCGGCCAGCTTGAACAGCGGTTTCAACACCAGCCGGCCGACCACGGCGATCACGGCGATGGCGATCGCGGCCTCGACCAGGGCGATGACCACGCCCTGGGCCACCGAGGTCGAATCGGCTGCGCTGCCGAGCGCTCCGATCAGGAACAACAGAGGGACCACGGCGAGGTCCTGGGCGAGCAGGATGGCGAAGCTGGTGCGGCCGGTGGTGGACATCATGCGGCGCTGGCCCGACAGCACCTCCATGACCAGGGCGGTCGAGGAGAGCGCCAGGCAGGCGCCGATGATCAGGGCGGCGGCCGGCGGCTGGCCGCACCATAGCGCGCCGAAGCTGATCGCTACGGTCGTCAGCAGGGCCTGCAGGCCGCCCAGGCCGAACACCAGCCGGCGCATGGTGAGCAGGCGCCGCATCGACAGTTCGAGGCCGATGAAGAAGAGAAGGAAGACGATGCCCAAGTCGGCGATGAAGGCGATCTGTTTTTCGCCGGTGACGGTGAGCCAGTCGATCGCCCGCGAATAGTCGGCCAGCCGGCCGAGCCCGTGCGGGCCGAGCGCCGCTCCGACGGCGAAAAAACCCAGGACAGGGCTGATTTTGAGGCGGTGGACCACGGGGGCCACGACGGCGGCGGTGCCCAGGATGATGAGGGCATCCTTGAAGACGAAGATATCGCTGCTTCCCGCCATTGCGGCCAACATAGACTGTGCGGGCCGATCTGTGCACACTTTCGTTTCCAGAGGGTCATTGGGCATGAGGGCGGAAACGACATGAAGGTGGTGATCACCGGCGGTGCGGGATTCTTGGGCAAGAAGCTGGCGCGGCGCCTGCTGCAGGACGGCGGCATAGCCGGACCCTCGGGCAAGGCCGAGCGGGTGAGCGAGCTCGTGCTGTTCGACGTCGGCAAGGCGAGCGGCCCGGGCCTCGACGACCCGCGGGTCAAGGCCGTTGCGGGCGATATCGCCAATTTCGCGACCGTGCAGTCGATCGTGCAGGGCGCCGCCACGGTGTTCCATTTCGCGGCGGTGGTCAGCGCCGGTGCGGAGGCTGATTTCGATCTCGGCTATCGCGTCAACCTCGACGGCACACGCAACGTGCTGGAGGCGTGCCGCGCTCTCGGCACCAACCCGCGAGTCGTCTTCACCAGCTCGCTGGCGGCGTTCGGCGGCGACCTGCCGCCGGCGGTGACCGACGATACGGCTTTGACGCCGCAGACCTCCTACGGCGCGCAGAAGTCGATCGGCGAGTTCTTGGTCCGCGACTACACCCGCAAGGGCTTCTTGCGCGGCACCGCAGTGCGGCTGCCGACGATCTGCGTGCGCACCGGCCTGCCCAACAAGGCGGCCTCGACCTGGGCCTCCTCGGTGGTGCGCGAGCCGCTGACCGGCATCGACGTCGTCTGCCCGGTGACGCCCGAGACCATCATGGTGGTCTTGAGCCCGCGCAAGACGGTCGATGCCTTCGTGCGCCTGCACGACCTTGCGCCCGACGCCTTCGGCCCGGGACGGACGCTGCTGCTGAACGGCATCAACGTCACCGCCAGGGAGCTCGAGCAGGCGGTCGGCCGCCACGCCGGCAACCGCAAGGTCGGCAAGGTGACGTGGCAGCACGATCCGTCGATCCAGAAGATCTGCGACGGCTGGCCCCAGGGCATCGATTCTCGCCGCGCCCGGTCTCTCGGCTTCGAGACCGACAAGGACCTCGACGAGGTCGTCCGCAACTTCATCGCCGACGATCTCGACGATCAATTGAAGATCGTGACAGCAACAGCAGCGTAGCTGCTGTTGCTGTCATGTGTGGACGGCCCCCGTTTCGCAAGGGGTTTATCAGCATCTTTTGGCGAGAAGTAGGAGCGGTCATGTGTCCGGCCTGTTTGTGCGGCCGATCGATGA